>NZ_JBHJTL010000071.1:0-42302 GCF_042264065.1 Streptomyces sp. NPDC056222
ACCGTGTCCGTCCTGCCGGGCAAGCCGAACGCGGCCGCCTCGGGCTTCCTTTCCGGCATCGTCCGTGAGCCGCTCGCGGGTCTTCCGGCGATCTGCCCGGTCGACCCCGAGCTGCGGGTCGCCCTGGCCTCGCCGCGGCGCACGGTCGAGGGCATCCTCCGCGTCGCCCAGGCCGAGCGCGGTACGGGGCCGGGCCGGCTCGAGGGCAACCTGCCGGTCAACCTGCCCGCGCTCACGGTCACGGTCGCCGAGATGCTGGCCACGCTGCGCCGGGAGGCCGGTGACACCGTCGCCGACCTGGTGACGATCGCCCCCGACCCGGCCGTCGAGAGCATCGTGGGCTCGTGGCCCGCCGCCTTCGACAACACCCGCGCCGCGGCGCTCGGTCTGGAGCCCGACCCCGACTTCGCGGCCGTGGTACGCGACTACGTCGCCGGCCACGCCGACGCGATCGCTCCCGCGGTACCGGCCGGACCGGGCGACGGGGCTCCGCGCCGATAGACTGATGACCATGTTTTCCAAGGTGAGCGGTCCGGTCCGGCTCGCGGACCGCGTAGCGGCGGTGCTCTCGGAAGAGATCGAGTCCGGGCGCATCGCCGAGGGCGACAAGCTGCCGACCGAGGTCGAGCTGGTCAAGCAGCTCGGCGTCAGTCGCACGGTGGTGCGCGAGGCCGTCTCCAGGCTCCGCAACGCCGGCCTCGTCGAACCGCGCCAGGGCCTCGGTGTGTTCGTCCTGCCCCGCCGCACCCGGCCGCTCGACCTGGAATCCGAGGCCGCCGCGACCAAGTCCAAGGTGCTCCAGATCGTGGAGGTGCGCCGCGCCATGGAGGGCGAGGCGGCCGCGCTCGCGGCCGCCCGCGCCACACCGGCCGACATCGCCCGGATGCGCGCGGCGCTCGACGCGATCGACGCCGCGGTCTCGGCCGGCGGCGACGGTGTGGACGAGGACCTCTCCTTCCACCAGTCCATCGCCGAGTCGACCGGCAACGCCGTGATGGTCTCCACGGTGCGGTACCTCGGCGAGGTGGCGCGCAGCGGCATCCGGATCACGCGGGCGAACGAGGCGCGCCGGGACGACTTCATCGAGGACGTCCGCCAGGAGCACCACGCGATCCTGGCCGCCGTCGAGTCCGGTGACGCCGAAGCGGCCCGGGACGCCGCGTTGCGCCACATGAAGCACGCGGCCACTCGACTGCAGGACGCGGACGAACGTTTCTGGACGGAGACCGAGGACGTCGACGTGGTGGCCCTGGACAGCCCGGAGCCCTGACGGGACCGCCGCATTCGTGCGATCCCACAAGGTCGGCCCCGCAAGCCTCGGATGAAACGCCCGGGTCTGGTATTCGTACAGGCGTGGGACAATGAACTACGTGCTTTTTCCCCTGGCTGAAATGCCTAGGGGCCGATCCGAACGACTGGGATGTCAGCACGTGCGTTTCCTCAATGACGTCAAGCCGCCCTACGACCTGACGTATGACGATGTCTTCATGGTGCCGAGCCGCTCGGCCGTGGGTTCCCGCCAGGCCGTGGACCTCGCCTCGCCGGACGGTTCCGGTACGACGATCCCGCTGGTCGTCGCCAACATGACCGCGATCGCCGGCCGCCGTATGGCCGAGACCGTCGCCCGCCGCGGTGGCCTCGTCGTCATCCCCCAGGACATTCCGATCGAGGTCGTCACCGACGTCATCTCGTGGGTGAAGAGCCGCCACCACGTCCTGGACACCCCCATCGTCCTGGAGCCCCACCAGACCGTCGCCGACGCGCTCTCGCTGCTGCCCAAGCGGTCGCACGACGCCGGTGTCGTCGTCGACGCGGAGCGTCGTCCGGTCGGTGTCGTGACCGACGCGGACCTGTCCGGCGTGGACCGCTTCACCCAGCTCTCCGAGGTCATGTCGAAGGACCTGCTGCTCCTCGACGCCGACATCGAGCCGCGCGACGCGTTCAACACGCTCGACCACGCCAACCGCCGCTACGCCCCGGCCGTGGACAAGGACGGCCGTCTGGTCGGCATCCTGACCCGCAAGGGCGCTCTCCGCGCGACCCTGTACACCCCGGCCACGGACGCGAACGGCAAGCTGCGCATCGCCGCCGCCGTCGGCATCAACGGCGACTTCGTGGGCAAGGCCAAGCAGCTCCTCGACGCGGGCGTCGACACGCTCGTCATCGACACGGCGCACGGCCACCAGGAGTCGATGGTCTCCGCGATCAAGGCCGTCCGCGCCCTCGACCCGCAGGTTCCGATCGTCGCCGGCAACATCGTCGCCGCCGAGGGTGTGCGCGACCTCATCGAGGCCGGCGCGGACATCATCAAGGTCGGTGTGGGCCCCGGCGCCATGTGCACCACGCGCATGATGACCGGTGTCGGCCGGCCGCAGTTCTCCGCCGTCCTGGAGTGCGCCGCCGAGGCGAAGAAGTACGGCAAGCACGTCTGGGCCGACGGTGGCGTCCGGCACCCGCGCGACGTCGCCATGGCGCTCGCCGCCGGCGCGTCCAACGTCATGATCGGCTCGTGGTTCGCCGGGACGTACGAGTCCCCGGGCGACCTCCAGCACACCGCCGACGGGCGTCCGTACAAGGAGTCCTTCGGCATGGCCTCGGCCCGCGCCGTGCAGAACCGCACGAGCGAGGAGTCGGCCTACGACCGCGCCCGCAAGGGTCTCTTCGAGGAGGGCATCTCGACCTCCCGGATGTTCCTCGACCCGTCCCGCCCGGGCGTCGAGGACCTGATCGACTCGATCATCGCGGGCGTCCGCTCCTCCTGCACCTACGCGGGCGCGGCCTCGCTGGCCGAGTTCGAGGAGAAGGCCGTGGTCGGCATCCAGAGCGCCGCCGGTTACGCCGAGGGCAAGCCGCTGCACGCCAGCTGGAGCTAGTCGGTTCTCTCCGCAGCAGGGCCCCGCGAGACGTCTCGCGGGGCCCTGCTCCGTTTCCGGGGCTCGTCACGTGCCTCGGGTGCGTACGTGAGGGCGCAGCGCGTCCGCGACCGCCGCCGCCATCCGCGCATGACCCCGGTCGTTGGGGTGCAGCCCGTCCGCCAGGTCCTCGGGGTCGAGCAGGGAGCGGCCGGAGAGCACCAGGAGCCGCCTGTCGCCCTCCGCCGCCAGGTCGCGGCCCGCATGCTCCATCGCCGTGCGCAGGTCCTCCAGAGTGGCGCCCAGGACGTTGGGGGTGGCCTCGGCCTCCGGGCGTAGCACGGGGGAGAGGATCAGCAGCGGGGCGTGGGGGTGGCCGCTGCGCACGAGACCGACGTAGGCGCGAACCGTCTCGTACAGCCAGCCCGCGGAACAGGGCGCTCTGGACCAGCAGTTGGTGCCGAAGGCCAGCGTGACGAACTCGCCCTGGAGGCTCGCGAGCTGCTCCGCGAGAGGGAGTTCGCCGCGCGCCCCGCCCGCGAAGCCGAGGTTGACCGTGTCCAGGCCGAGTGCCCGCCCCGCCGTCGCCGGCCAGGAGTGGGCGGGCCGGGTCGACCACCAGCCCTCGGTGATCGAGTCGCCGTGCACGAGCCAGCGCGGCCGCCGAGGGGCGGGGGAGAGGGAGCCGTCGCTCGCCCGAAGGCCGAGCACCACCGGCGCCTGGCTCTCCGGCAGATGGACCGCGAACGTCCCTCCGTCGGGCGGGAGTTCGAGCCTGACGGTGGCCTCCTCCGCCGGTGCGGTGAAGCTCTCGCCCACGCACCGGCCGTCCCGCCAGAGCGCGAAACAGTGCCGCAGCGCCCGCATCGCGTCCCCCGTGCCCGGAACAGCAGCGCGATAGCGCAGCTCGACCGCCCGGGTGCCGGGCTCGGCCGCGAACTCGACCCGTACGCCGATGGGCAACGCGGCCCGCTCGGCCGTGTCCCAGGGGAGCCGGGCCAGATCGGCGGGGTCGGCGCGGACCGCACGGCCGCTGTCCAGCCAGGCCGTACCGCGCAGATAGGGAGTGGGGTCCAGCCAGCCCACCGAAGCCTCCGATCGAGGTGCCGCAGAGGGCTCGCAGAGTCGGTCATTCAGCACAAGGAGTCAATGCGCATGCCGTGTGTGCTTCACACCCCGCTTATCGCCCCAATGTGCCGATTCATGCGAGGGGGCGCAATGTTTCCCCGTCCGGGCCCCAAGTGCGCAATGATCATCTGCCAGTGCGCAACAACCCTGCATTACGAGCGCGAAGCATGGGGGCTTAGGCTCATGCCTCGTACCAGGAGTGGCGGCGACCGCCTGCTCGGCGGTTCCCCCTTCCCTCGCGGGCTCTTTTGTCATGCCCGCGTACCGCCGTGGTCGTCGCATTTCGACAGGCAGCGATCAAGGAGCCTTCGCAGTGCTGGATCAAGGCACGGCCTCACCGGCCACCGAGCCGACCGTCCCCAAGAGCTCAGGGCTCTCCGCCCTGACGCGGCGCAAGCCGGTAGAACGCCTGGTCGCCGAGGGTGGCCAGGGCGAGGGCGGTTCGCTCCGGCGCTCACTCTCGATGTGGCAGCTGACCATGATCAGCATCGGTGCCACGCTCGGCACCGGCATCTTCGTCGTTCTCGGCGACGCCGTTCCGAAGGCCGGCCCGGCCGTCACGGTCGCCTTCGTCATCGCCGGTCTCACGGCTCTCTTCTCCGCGCTCTCGTACGCCGAGCTCGCGGGCTCCATACCGGTCGCCGGCTCCTCCTACTCGTATGCGTACGCAACGATGGGTGAACTCGTCGCCTGGATCTGCGGCTGGTGCCTGGTCCTCGAGTACGGCGTGTCCGTCGCCGCCGTGGCGGTCGGCTGGGGCGAGTACCTCAACGAGCTGCTCGACGGCACGATCGGTGTCACCATCCCCGACGTGCTCTCCTCGGCCCCCGGCGAGGGCGGCTTCGTCAACCTGCCGGGTCTGATCGTCGTCCTGCTCGCGATGGTCTTCCTGCTCGGCGGCGCCCGCGAGTCGGCGCTCGTCAACACCGTCATGGTGTTCGTGAAGATCGCCGCCCTGGTGCTCTTCTGCGCCATCGGCTTCATGGGCTTCAAGTCCGGCAACTACGCCGACTTCATGCCGCTCGGCATGGCCGGCGTCAGCGCCGCGGGCGCGAGCCTCTTCTTCTCGTACATCGGCTTCGACGCCGCCTCCACCGCCGGTGAGGAGGCGAAGGACCCGAAGCGCGACCTGCCCCGCGCGATCATGCTCTCGCTGCTCATCGTCACGGTCCTCTACGTCCTGGTCGCGGCCGTCGCCGTCGGCGCGTGGAACTGGAAGGACTTCGAGGGTTCCGAGGCCTCTCTCGCCGCGATCATGAACGACGTCAGCGGCCAGAAGTTCTGGGGCACCCTGCTCGCCGCCGGCGCCGTCATCTCGATCGCCAGCGTCGTGCTGACCGTCCTCTACGGCCAGACCCGTGTGCTCTTCGCGATGTCCCGCGACGGCCTCGTGCCCAAGGTCTTCGGCAAGGTCAGCGGCAAGACCGGCACCCCGCGCGTGAACACCGTCATCGTGTCGCTGTTCTGCGCCGCCCTCGCCTCGGTCATCCCGCTGGGCAAGCTCGTCGACGCCACCAGCATCGGCACCCTGTTCGCCTTCGCCCTGGTCAACATCGCGGTGATCGTGCTGCGCCGCTCCCGCCCGACCATGGACCGCACCTTCCGCGTGCCGCTCGGCTGGACCTTCCCGATCCTGGGCTTCGTGTTCTGCGTGTACAACATGTTCAGCCTGGACTCGATCACCTGGGTGGTCTTCGGTTGCTGGATGGCCGCGGGCCTCGTGTTCTACTTCCTGTACGGCATGCGCCGCTCCCGCCTGGCCACCGACATCGTGGCCACCGACGCAGAGAAGTGATCCACCCGTAGTGCGACTCAACGACCTCGACGAACGCATCGTCCACGCCCTCGCGGAGGACGCCCGTCGCTCCTACGCCGACATCGGTTCCCTCGTCGGACTCTCCGCGCCCGCCGTCAAGCGGCGCGTGGACCGGCTGCGGGCCGAGGGCGCCATCACCGGCTTCACCGTACGGGTGGACCCGGCGGCGCTCGGCTGGGAGACCGAGGGGTTCGTCGAGATCTACTGTCGCCACAACACCTCGCCGGACGACATCCGGCGAGGTCTGGAGCGCTACCCCGAGGTGGTGTCCGCGTCGACCGTCACCGGCGACGCGGACGCCGTCGTCCAGGTCTTCGCCTCCGACATGCGCCACTTCGAGCGCGTCCTGGAACGGATCGCGGGCGAGCCGTTCGTGGAACGCACCAAGTCGGTCCTGGTGCTGTCGCCGCTGCTGCGGCGCTTCTCCTCGGGCTCGCCCGCGTAGCCCCGGCGGGCGGCTGGACGAAGGGCGGTGCGGGCCGTGGTTCCCGCACCGCCCTTCGGGCTATTCGGTCGGGTACTCCAGCTGCCAGGGCAGCACCTTGAAGTCGCCCGTGCCGGCCTTCGTCTTCTCGAACGGCGCCGGGGTGTGGCACGGAGGCACGTCGCCCTGCTCGGGGTCCTGGGTCACCCAGCTGTAGCCCAGGCGGTCGTGCTTGCCCAGGTCGTGCACGGAGACACCCACGCGGCGGTCCCGGAACACATCCAGGTCGGTCTCGGTGACCTTGCCCGTCACGGTGGCCACCTTGCCGCCCGTGACCAGACAGTCCACCGTCACCACGGCGTAGCCGCCCTTGCCGTTCTTGTAGTGACTGAAGCGGAAGGTGCCGGTCGCCGCCTGCGGGTTCATGTTGTCCTTCGCCGCGAGATGGGCGTCGAAGGAGAACGTGATGTCGTCGCTCGCCACCCGGTAGAGCTTCGCGCTGCCGGTCAGCGCGGCCGCCTCCCGGTTGCCACCCCGGCCGTCCCCCGAGGCGACGGCGGAGCCCGCGGCCCCGGCGGTGATCAGTACGGCGGCGGCGGCGGCGGCGATCTTCGTACGGCGGTTCATGACTTCTCGGTCCTTTCGGCAGGTCAACCGGACAGCCACCACTCTTCCGTCCGGCCCGCCCCAGGACGTCGCGCCACAGAACGGTCCTCGTCTCCGCCGCGCGGCGGGGGAGCCGTACGACCCTCGTACGAGCCCCGCGCAACGAATCGCCGCACTGGCCGGAGATCGCGCAACGGTTCGACGGTCGGTCCGCAACGGTCGCGCCTTGTCCCGGTCGAGCCCGGAACCGTACCGTTTTTGACGTCTTCCCCTGTGCTTCGGACCCCTGAGGATCGCCCATGCCCGCGCTGCGCACCGCCCTGCTCCAGAGCTCCGGTGAGCTCGGTGACGTGGCCGCCAATCTGAAGATCCTCGACGAGGCCGCCGCCCGCGCGGCCGAGGCCGGAGCAGGGCTGCTGCTCGCCCCCGAGCTGTTCCTGACCGGCTACGCGATCGGCGCCGACATGGCACGCCTGGCCGAGCCGGCCGACGGCCCCTCCGCGCGCGCCGTCGCGGCCCTCGCCTCACGACACGGCCTGGCCATCGGCTACGGGTACCCGGAGCGCGACACCGAGCAGCACGGCGTCCTGTACAACGCCGCCCAGCTCATCGGCGCCGACGGCGCCACGCTCGCGCGCTACCGCAAGACCCACCTCTTCGGTGACTTCGAGCACCACTGGTTCACCCCCGGCGAGGACGCAGTCGTCCAGGCGGAGCTCGGCGGCCTCACGGTCGGCCTGATGATCTGCTACGACGTCGAGTTCCCCGAGAACGTACGGGCGCAGGCCCTGGCCGGTACGGACCTCCTCCTCGTGCCGACCGCGCTGATGCACCCCGCCGAGGTCGTCCCCGAGTCCGTCGTCCCCGTGCGCGCCTTCGAGAACCAGATCTACATCGCGTACGCCAACCGGACGGGCCCCGAGGGCGACTTCGAGTTCGTCGGCCTCTCCACGCTCGCCGCCCCGGACGGCACCGCCCGGGTCCGCGCCGGCCGAGGCGAGGATCTCGTCCTCGGCGATGTGGACCCCGCCCTGCTCGCCGCCTCCCGCAAGGACAACCCGTACCTCCGCGACCGGCGTCCCGGCCTCTACGGCTCCCTTGTCTGAGCCGTCCTCTTCCTCCCGCACTTCCCCGCTTTCCCCGCAAGGAGTCCGTACCCCATGACGTCCACGGTGCCCACGACCGCCGTCCCGCACAGCGACGGCCAGCCGCCGATCACCATGTTCGGTCCGGACTTCCCGTACGCCTACGACGACTACCTGGCCCACCCGGCCGGTCTGGGGCAGATACCGGCGACCGAGCACGGAACCGAGGTCGCCGTCATCGGCGGCGGGCTCTCCGGCATCATCGCCGCCTACGAGCTGATGAAGATGGGCCTCAAGCCCGTCGTCTACGAGGCCGACAAGATCGGCGGCCGACTGCGCACCGTCGGCTTCGAGGGCACCGGCACCGAGGGCCTGACGGCGGAGATGGGTGCCATGCGCTTCCCGCCCTCCTCCACCGCGTTCCAGCACTACATCGACCTGGTGGGCCTGGAGACGCAGCCGTTCCCGAACCCGCTGGCCGAGTCCACCCCGTCGACCGTCGTCGACCTCAAGGGCGAGTCGCACTACGCGCAGACCGTCGACGACCTCCCGCAGGTCTACCGCGACGTGATGAACGCGTGGAACGCCTGCCTCGACGAGGGCGCCGACTTCTCCGACATGAACCAGGCCATGCGTGAGCGCGACGTTCCGCGCATCCGCGAGATCTGGTCCAAGCTCGTGGAGAAGCTCGACAACCAGACCTTCTACGGCTTCCTGTGCGAGTCGGAGTCCTTCAAGTCCTTCCGGCACCGTGAGATCTTCGGCCAGGTCGGCTTCGGCACCGGCGGCTGGGACACCGACTTCCCCAACTCCATCCTGGAGATCCTCCGCGTCGTCTACACCGAGGCCGACGACCACCACCGTGGCATCGTGGGCGGCTCGCAGCAGCTCCCGCTGCGCTTGTGGGAGCGCGAGCCGGAGAAGATCGTCCACTGGGCGCAGGGAACCTCTCTGAAGTCCCTGCACGAGGGTGACCCGAGGCCGGCCGTGACCCGGCTGAACCGCACCGCAGGGAACCGGATCACCGTCACCGACGCCTCCGGCGACATCCGCACGTACCAGGCGGCGATCTTCACCGCCCAGTCCTGGATGCTGCTGTCCAAGATCGCCTGTGACGACTCGCTCTTCCCGATCGACCACTGGACGGCGATCGAGCGCACCCACTACATGGAGAGCTCCAAGCTCTTCGTGCCCGTGGACCGGCCGTTCTGGCTGGACAAGGACGAGGAGACCGGCCGCGACGTCATGTCGATGACGCTGACCGACCGGATGACCCGCGGCACCTACCTCCTGGACGACGGCCCGGACAAGCCCGCCACGATCTGCCTCTCGTACACCTGGTGCGACGACAGCCTGAAGTGGCTGCCGCTGTCCGCGAACGAGCGGATGGAGGTCATGCTGAAGTCGCTCGGCGAGATCTACCCGAAGGTCGACATCCGGAAGCACATCATCGGCAACCCGGTGACGGTCTCGTGGGAGAACGAGCCCTACTTCATGGGCGCGTTCAAGGCGAACCTGCCGGGCCACTACCGCTACCAGCGCCGCCTGTTCACCCACTTCATGCAGGACCGGCTGCCGGAGGACAAGCGGGGCATCTTCCTCGCGGGCGACGACATCTCCTGGACGGCCGGCTGGGCCGAGGGCGCCGTGCAGACCGCGCTCAACGCGGTGTGGGGCGTGATGCACCACTTCGGCGGCTCCACCGACGCCACCAACCCGGGACCGGGCGACGTGTACGACGAGATCGCCCCGGTGGAGCTCCCGGAGGACTGATCCCGGCGTACCGACCCCTGAGCCGACGCGGACCGGCCCCCGTGGAACTTCCCGGGGGCCGCTGCCGTTGGGGGAGTGGGGCGGACAGTACCGGTGTGCGAGCGGCCGCGAGAGTGGTCAGCCGTGCCGTGCGAGCGGCGTCAGCAGCATCCGCCCCACCAGACCCACCGACCGGTCGAGGCGTTCCCGGAACTCCTCGACCAGGTCGGGCAGCTCCCGCAGCTGCCAGAGCGAGCGTGCGGCGAGCCAGGCCCCGTCGCGGGCCCGGTCCAGGCTCCAGCAGCCCAGCAGATGCGTCAGCGGGTCCGTGATCTCCAGCAGGTCCGGTCCCGGCATGACTTCTTCGCGGATCCGCTCCTCCAGGAGCACGAGGATGTCGCCGACGCGGTCGAACTCGTCCTCCAGGTCCCGTGGCGCGCACTCCAGCTCCCGGCAGGTGTCGACCACGGCGAGGGCGAGGTCGTGCCCGATGTGCGCGTTGATCCCGGCCAGCGCGAACTGCAGCGGCCGTACGTCGGGGTGGCGCCGGTAGTGGAAGAGCGGCCGCCAGCAGGCCGGGGCGGGGGAGCCGGTGGAGACGGCTTCGACCACCGAGAGGTAGCGCTCCGCGAAGCGGACGTCGAGGGTCGCGGCCGCCCGCCGGTCGGCGAACGTGCCGGCGTCGATCGCGTGGCCGATCTCCTCCGTCACCGTCAGATAGACGCGGTTGAAGACGGCGACCCCGTCGGCCGGGTGCCAGGCCGAGCGGATGCTGCGCATCCGCTCCACCACGGGGTCGACAGCGGTGAACTGCCCGATCCGGCCGGGGCCGTGCTGACCAGGGTCGTTCTGATCGGTGCCGTCCCGACCGGAGCCGGTCCGCCGGGTGCCGAGCTGCTGGGTCTGCGCCATGGGGGCAGCGTCCCAGCAGCCGGTCCCGCGAGGGAACTCCCGAGGCCCGGCTTCCCCAGAACGGGCGAATCGCCTACGACTTGGTGGCGGACCCGTCGTCCGTGCTGCCCTCGTACGAGCTGGTGCCGGCGTCCAGCAGCGGCTCCTGCTGCTCCTGCTGCTTCAGGTGCGCCGGGGCGAAGGCCCGCAGCACGTGGTAGCCGGTGATCACGACGATCGTGCCGAGCGCGATGCCGCCGAGCTCGAAGGTGTCGGTGAAGGTGAGCTTCACTCCGCCGACCCCGATGATGATGCCCGCGGCGGCCGGCACCAGGTTGAGCGGGTTGCGCAGGTCGACCTTGGCGTTGATCCAGATCTGGGCGCCGAGCAGGCCGATCATGCCGTAGAGGATCACCGTGATGCCGCCGAGCACACCGCCGGGGATCGCGGCGACGATCGCGCCGAACTTGGGGCAGAGACCGAAGAGCAGCGCGAAGCCGGCCGCGGCCCAGTAGGCGGCGGTGGAGTAGACGCGGGTGGCCGCCATGACGCCGATGTTCTCGGAGTACGTGGTGTTGGGCGGGCCGCCCACGGCGGTCGACAGCATCGAGGCGGCGCCGTCGGCCGCGATCGCGGTGCCGAGCTTGCCGTCCAGATGGTCCCCGGTCATCTCGCCGACGGCCTTGACGTGACCGGCGTTCTCCGCGACGAGGGCGATCACGACAGGCAGCGCGACGAGGATCGCCGACAGCTCGAAGCTGGGTCCGTGGAAGGACGGCAGGCCGATCCAGTCGGCCTGGGAGACGCCGGAGAGGTCGAGCCGCCAGTGGTCGGTGACCTCACCGCTCGGCGACATCGAGTGGATCTTGCCGAAGACCAGGTCGAAGACCCAGGAGATGCCGTAGCCGAAGATCAGGCCGAGGAAGATCGCGATGCGTGACCAGAAACCGCGCAGACAGACCACGGCCAGACCGGTGAACAGCATCACGAGCAGCGCCGTCCACTGGTCCTGCGGCCAGTAGGTGCTCGCGGTGACCGGGGCGAGGTTGAAGCCGATCAGCATCACGACGGCACCGGTGACGATCGGGGGCATCGTCGCGTGGATGATCCGCGCGCCGAACTTCCGTACCGCGAGGCCCGCGAGGAACAGCACGCCACCGACGACGAACACCGCGCCGGTGACCGTCGCGCTGGTGCCGCCGGAGGCCCGGATGGCCGCGGCGACACCGACGAAGGAGAGCGAGCAGCCCAGATAGCTGGGGACCGTGCCCCGCGTCGCGAGCAGGAAGATCACCGTCGCGACGCCGGACATCATGATGGCGAGGTTCGGGTCGAGACCCATGAGCACGGGCGCCACGAAGGAGGCGCCGAACATCGCGACCACGTGCTGGGCGCCGAGGCCGACCGTACGGGGCCAGGAGAGCCGCTCGTCCGGCCGGACCACGGCTCCCGGAGCGGGTGTCTTCCCGTCGCCGTGCAGGGTCCAGCGCACGCCGAGGTTCATGGGGTCGCTCCAGTTCTCCGGTTCCGGCGGCCCTGCCGAGGCCGCAAAAGATCAGCCATATGGTAATGCGCCGCTGGTCACCGAGGTTCCGGCACCATGTTCCGCGATTCCTACGACACCTTCCCCGAGCTGGTCGCGGGGCTTCCGCTTCCGGCCGCGGCGGTGCTTGTGGGCCGGGAGCCCTGGCGCAGCACCCCGGCGCCGAGCACCAGACCGAACGCGAGCAGGGTGACCAGACCGAAGGAGAACATCAGCGAGGTCGCGTCGGCGATGCCGCCGATCGCCGACGGCGCGATGAGACCCGAGGTGTACGTGATGGTGGCGACGCCCGCGATGGCCTGGCTGGGGTTGGGGCCACTGCGGCCGGCCGCGGCGAAGGCGAGCGGGACGACGACGGCCACCCCGAGTCCGATGAGACCGAATCCGGCCATCGCGACGGCCGGGTGCGGTGCGAGGACCACCAGCAGTCCGCCGACGGTCGCGGCGACGCCTCCGACCCGTACCGTCCGTACGGCGCCGAACCGGTCGACCACGCGGTCTCCGACCAGCCGGGCGATGGCCATGGTCAGCGCGAAGGCGGTGGTGGAGGCCGCGGCGACCCCGGCCGACGAGCCGAGCTCGTCCCGCAGGTAGACCGCCGACCAGTCCAGACTCGCGCCCTCGGCGAACACCCCGCAGAAGCCGATGGCGCCGATGATCAGGGCGGACTTCGGCGGCAGCGAGAAGCGCGGCGGCGGCTCCTCGTCGGGGGCGCTCTGCAGATCGAGGACGCCCTGGCAGAAGACGAGGCCGAGCGCGGTCAGGACGAGGGCCGCGACGAGGTGGTGCAGCCGGGCGTCCGTGCCGAAGTGGGCGGCGAGGGTGCCGGCGGCGGAGCCGAGGAGCGCGCCCACGCTCCACATGCCGTGCAGGCTGGACATGATCGACTTGTCGAGACGGGTCTCGACCTCGACGCCGAGCGCGTTCATCGCCACGTCGGACATGCCGGCGGTGGCGCCGTAGAAGAAGAGCGCCGCGCAGAGCCCGTAGATGTTCGGGGCGAGCGACGGCAGGATCAGAGCCAGAGTCCAGAGCGCGAGCAGCCCGCGCAGCGCGGTGCGGGCGCCGAAGCGGTGGCTGATGGCACCGGCCAGGGGCATGGCGAGCGAGGCGCCGACGGCCGGGAAGGCGAGGGCGAGTCCGAGTTGGCCCGCGCTCACGTCGGCGTGGTCCTGGATCCACGGGATGCGGGTGGCGAAGCTGCCGGTGACCGCGCCGTGGACACAGAAGACGGCGGCGACGGCGAATCGGGCGCGCCGCAGCCGCTCGGTACTGAAGACGGTCTCGCCCGTCATGTGCCCTCCCTGATTGACGTCCGCCGTAAACTATCAGGAACCCTGCCTGATAAATAGATCGGTGGGAGAGGTCCACGTACGAGAGTCTGAGAGGATCCCGGCATGCCCGCATCTCCGAGCACCGCCCGGGCCATCAACGACCGGCTCGCCCTGCGACTGCTCCAGGACGAAGGGCCGTTGACGGCGACTCAGCTGAAGGCGCTGACCGGCCTCTCCCGCCCCACCGTCGCCGACCTCGTCGAACGGCTCCAGAGCTCGGGACTCGTCCGGGTGGTGGGGGAGTCCGGCGCGGAGCGGCGCGGGCCGAACGCCAAGCTGTACGGGATCGTCGCCGACCGCGCGTACCTCGCCGCGCTCGACGTGCGGACCGACTCCCTCTCGCTCACCGTCTCCGACCTGCTGGGCAGGACGCTCGCGGAGGCCTCGGCGCCGATCGACGGGGCGGACGGGACGGGACCGGCGGTCGAGAAGGCCGTCTCCCTCCTCGAACGGACCGCGAAGTCGGCCGGGGTGGAGCGGCTGCACAGCGTCGCCGTCGGCGCGCCCGGACTGATCGACCCCGCAAGCGGCGGGCTGCGCGACTCGGCGCAGCTTCCCGAGTGGCACCGCAGGCTGATCGACGCCCTCCAGGAGCGGCTGCCGGCGACCGTGCTGGTCGAGAACGAGACCAACCTCGCCGCCGTCGCGGAGCAGCGCGCCGGGGCCGCCCGCGACCGCGACACCTTCGTCCTGCTCTGGCTCGGCCAGGGCGTCGGCGCGGCCGTCGTGCTGGACGGCCGGCTGCGTCGCGGGGCCTCCGGCGGTGCCGGCGAGCTCGGCTTCCTGCCGGTGCCCGGCACCTCGGGGCTGCCCTCGGCGACCGGCTGCGAGGGCGGCTTCCACGAGCTGGCCTGCGCGGCCGCGGTGGAGGCCCTCGCCGTCGAGCACGGCCTTGACCCGGCCGGTGCGCTCACCTCGGGGCACGGCCCCTTCCTCGACGCCCTCGCCCGTCGCCTCGCGGTCGGGGCCGCGGCCGTCGCCTCGGTCCTCGACCCGGGCTGTGTGGTCCTCGGGGGCGAGACCGGCCACCGTGGCGGCCGGGAGCTCGCCGCCCGCGTCGAGGCAGAACTCGCCGCGCTCTCGCCGTTGCGCACGGAGGTCCGCGCCACCGAGCTCGGCGACGCGGCGGTCCTCCGGGGCGCCCTCCTGGCCGCCCGCGACGCCGCGCAGGACGAGCTCTTCGGCCCGCCGGAGCAAGGCAGCCACGGACGGCAGGGCTAGGGGGCCGACCTGCGGGTCATGGCCGAGGTCGACCCTGGACCGGACACCCCCCGGCCCCGCGGGTCAGCTGATCGTCAGCGGAGTGTCCGGGGCGAGTTCGGCCGCGATGAGCTCGGCGACCTGCTCGGCCGTGTTGCCTTCCGGCGCGTTCGCGGTCTTGGTCGTGGAGACCGCGATGGCGAGGCGCTCGGAGGGGAGATACGCCTGGATCGCCGCATAGCCGGAGAACGACGGGTTCTGGACCAGCCAGGTGTTGACCACGATGATGCCCAGCCCGAAGTGGGCGGCTTCGGTCTGCTTGATGCAGATCGTGGCGGGACACGTCGCGGTCGCGCCGCCCAGGCCGACCGTGCCCGGGTTCAGGAAGGTGCGGTAGGAGCGGGGCGAGAGCAGTTCGCCGCTGCCGATGGCCTGCGCCGAGCGCGCCAGGTCGCAGATGTCGGTGGTGATGACCGCGCCGGGCGCGGTGGTCCACGACGGGTTCCAGAAGGTGGACTCCTCGTAGATCCCGCGGTCGGAGGTGAAGGCATGCAGGACCGGGCTCGGGATGTCCGGAGTGAAGTTGTTCTGCGTGTTGCGCAGCCCGAGGGGACCCCAGATCCGCTCCTTCAGGAACTCGTCGATCCGGGTGCCTGTGATCTTCTCCAGCGCTTGGCTCAGGAGCAGGTAGTTGGCGTGGGAGTAGCTCCAGCTGGTGCCCGGCTCGTACCAGAACGAGTGGCTGTACGGGAACGCCAGCAGCTCGTTGGGGGTCCACTGGCGGAACGGGTGGGGCACCAGCTCGGCCAGGAAGGCCGGGTCGGTGACGTAGTCGTGGAGGCCGGTGGTGTTGGAGGCCAGCATTCGCAGGGTGATCTGCTCGGCCTTGGGCAGGTCGGGCAGCCAGCGCTCCACGGTGTCGTCGAGCGAGACCTTGCCCTCCTCGACCAGCTGGAGGAGGGCCGTGCCGATGTGGGCGAAGGCCACGGAGCCGGCACGGAAGTGCATGTCCGGCTGCGCCGGTACGCCGGTCATGGACTCGCCGAGCGCGTCGGTGAGGACCTCGCGCCCGTCGAGCGTGACCTTCACTTCCACGGAGTTCAGCTTGAGGTCCTTCTTGGCCTTGCGGGTGATCTCCAGGACCTTCCGGGCCTGCGCGTCGAGGGGACGCTCGGTCCTCACACAGTCCGGGCCACCGTGGTGGCCCGGACCTTCGGCGAACGCGGGTGCGGCGGCAGAGGTCTGCACGGTGGCGGCGAGGAGAGCGGCGCAGAGCAGCGCGCTGCATGCGCGCGCACGCGTGCGCAGACGCCTGTGGAAGCGGGTGCGTGTCATGCCCGCACTATGGCCGGAAGGATGGTGGCAATTCGGCTGAACACTCCGCAGAGGGAGCGAGACGCGCCCATGTGGGGCAGACCGGACTAGGGCGTGGGTCGGCCGGGAACGCTTCCGTCGTCGAACCGCGCCGCCAGGAACTCCTCGAAGGTCACCCGTCCCACCGCGGACTCGGGCGCGAGATGACCTCCGTGGCGCAGTCCCCGGTAGACCTTGCCCGGCAGTGGGACTTCGACGATCCTCCGCTGCTTCCCGCTCGCCCGCAGATAGGCCGCGGCCAGCTCGGCGAACGTACGGATCTCGGGGCCGCCCATGTCCGCCACACGCCCCGCCGGCGGGCCCGCCGCGAGCTCAGCGAGGCGGTACGCGGCCTCGGTGACCTCCATCGGCTGGTCCCTTACGGCCTTCGGCAGCAGCATCACCGGCGGCTTCGCCAACCCCTCCAGGAGTTTCAGGATCAGGTCGTGGAACTGGGTGGTCCGCAGGATCGTCCAGCCGAGCCCCGACTGCTGGATCCGCCGCTCGACCGCGTA
Source organism: Streptomyces sp. NPDC056222 (assembly GCF_042264065.1). Lineage (NCBI taxonomy): Bacteria > Bacillati > Actinomycetota > Actinomycetes > Kitasatosporales > Streptomycetaceae > Streptomyces > Streptomyces sp. NPDC056222. The sequence goes on from NZ_JBHJTL010000071.1 coordinate 16,500, forward strand.
CTTCGCGCGGTAGTAGCCCAGCGGCACGCGGTCCACGCCGACGATCGAGATGTACAGCAGATGCGGCACCCCGGCCCGGTGTGCGGCCTCGATCAGCAGCCGGGCCGCCTGCTCGTCGTGACGCGTGATGTTCGTGCAGTGGACGATCGCGTCCACGCCGTCCACGGCCCGGTCCAGGAGCGGGCCGCCCCGGCGCAGATCGACGGCGTACGGCGGCGAGTGCCGACTGAGCACCCGCACCTCGTGGCCCTCCGCGCGCAACTTCTCGCAGACGGGACCGCCCAGTGTGCCCGTGCCGCCGGTCACCAGGATCGTGGTCATGTCTCCAGCGTGAACGCCTTCGCCGCGGCCCGCACACGCGGACCGCGGCGAAGGCGCGGTAGGGACCCGGCGGCGGCAAGGGCCGTGAGTTCCGCCGCCGGGCGTTCATGCGGAGGTCAGGCCGTCAGCAGGTGCCGAGGTCCCTCCAGACGCCCCACTCGCCGGTCGTGCCCGGCTCCTCGTTCTGGGTCCACCACTGGGCCTTCCACTTGTGGCCCTTGTGGGAGACCTCGTTGCCCGCGTTGTACACCGTGCCGGCCACGTACGCCGGGGCGGTGCAGGTGCCACCGGTCGGCGTCGGGGTCGGACCCGTCGGGGTCGGCGTCGGACCGGTCGGCGTGGGTGTGGGGGTCGGGGTCGGCGTGGAGCCGCCCGGCTCCACCACCGTCGTACCGCGCCCGAGGTCACCGGCGAGCGCGTACGTCGTACCGCTGATGTTCACCGTCCAGTTGGACGGCGTGGAGACCGGCAGGTAGTAGTTGAACGCCAGGTCCACGGTCGCGCCCGGGGCCAGCGACTGCCAGGCCGGAAGCTTCAGCGACACCCGGTGGAAGTCGCCCTTCAGACCGCCCACGTTGTTGCCGGTGTGGTCGCTGCTGATCACCTTCGTACCGAAACCGGACTGGTCTGAGGCGTTGCCCGGCGCGGCCGTCGCGTAGTCGAACTGGAACTCCGTGCCGCCCGGCAGCGCGGTGGCCGTGTTGTTGGTGATCTTGATCTTCGGGGTGATCGGGTAGTTGGAGTCGCCCAGCTTGAACTCGGTGAACTCCACGCCCACGTTCACGGCCTTCGTCGGCAGCGCGGCGTTCGACTTCTTGGCGCCGTACGGGGTGGCCGCCTTGAACTTGTCGTACATCAGAGAGGTGAGCGTGGAGCCCATCTCGTACTGGCCCTTGCCCGCGTTCCAGGCGTAGTCGCCGGCCATCTCCCAGACCATCGTGCCGCCGATGCCCTTGCTGATCACGTAGTCGGCCTTGGCGGCCACCGACTGCTCGTCCTCGGTGGAGAGGAAGACCTTCTTCTGCGCGTTCCACAGCCACGGCGCGACCAGGGTCGAGTCGTACTTACGGGCGTAGGTGCCGGTCAGCGTGGTGCTCGCCGGGAAGCCGTACTGCGTGACGTAGTCGCCGACGATCCCCTTCTCCAGGTTCTTGGCGTGCCACATCGGGTTGGAGCCGGCCGGCGACTCGGCGCCGTTGGTGTCCTTGTCGTGCCAGAGGTTGTCGATGCCGACGGCGCCGTCACCGCACTTGGTCAGGCCCGCGCCGGCCGGGCAGGTGGTCGCGGACGCCTTGCCCCACAGTCCGTCGGTGCCGCCCTGCACGTTCTTGTGACCGCGGGTGTAGTACGGCAGACCGATGTTGATCCGGCCGGCCGGCATGGAGCCGCGGAAGTAGTGGTACGCCCAGTCGGTGTTGAGGTAGCCGATGCCGCCGTACTGCTGGGAGCCGTAGACCCCGGCGGCCGCGAGCTCGGCGTCCTTGCCGTCGTCGAAGAGCGAGGCGTTGGGGCCGACGTACTCGTTCCAGGCGCCGTGCAGGTCGTAGGACATGATGTTGACGTAGTCCAGATACTTCTGCATCTGGAAGGTCTCCATGCCGCGCAGCAGATAGCCGGAGGAGGGCGCGGCGACCGTCAGCATGTAGTGCTTGCCGTCGGTGGCGCCGGCCCGGTCGAGCTTCTCGCGCAGCGTCTTCATCAGGGCCGCGTAGCCCTGGACGAGGCCCGCGCGGCGCGCGTTGGCGAGCTGCCAGTCCAGCGGGTTGCCGGCGTCCTTCATCGTCGTCGGGTACTCGTAGTCGATGTCGACGCCGTTGAATCCGTACTTCTTGATGAAGGAGACGGCCGAGTCCGCGAACGTGTCGATCCCGGCCTGGTTGACCGAACCGTCGGCGTTGGTGGCCATCGAGTAGAAGCCGCCGGAGTTCACGCGGGTTCCGTTGTCGTCGAAGTAGCCGCCGGTCTCGGCCCAGCCGCCGACCGAGATCAGCGTCTTGACGTCAGGGTGCTGCTTCTTGAACTTGTTGAGCAGATTGAAGTGGCCCTTGTAGGCGTACGCCGGGTCCATCTCCGCGCCGGCGACACCGGGCCAGGTCATCCCGGTGGCCGCGTTGTTCGGGCCGTCCGTGCCGACGGACAGCTTGTTGTCGGAACCGATGTGTCCGAAGGCGTAGTTGATGTGGGTGATCTTGTCCCACGGGATGTTGTTGGCGAGATAGGCGGGCTCGCCGTTCTTGCCGGTGCGCCAGCCGGTGAAATAGCCGATGACTCGGCGCTGGTGGTCCGCGCCCATCTTCTCGCGGCCCTCGGTGTCGTAGACCGAGCAGTACGGGACGTCGACGCCCGGGGTCTTGTAGAGGCCGTCGGGGCGACAGCTCTCGTTGTCGGCGGCATGCGAGACACCGCCGGCGAGGGAGCTGATCAGCAGTCCGGCGACGGCCGCGCCGGACGCGAGCAGCGAGGCTCTCGTCTTCGTGGGGGACAACACGATCGGTTCCTCCTGGGGAGGTGAAAGAACACAACGAACAAACGGGTGGGTCGTGTTGGGCCCGTGGAGTGCGCACACCGGCGGGCCGTACCTCGGAGGTGACACGGAGATTAAGAGGACTAGACCAGTGCGTCAATAGGTCTGGACCATCGGAGGAGTTCAGGGGGCGCTGTGAGCCAGCCCACAGGGCCTCACCCATATGGCCGACGATCGGTCGTGGCACACTGGCCCTGTATCAGCAGCAGCGCACTCCGGGGTCGGTGTAATTCCGAACCGGCGGTATAGTCCGCGACCCGTCCGCAGCCAGCGGCCGGTTGACCAGGTGAAATTCCTGGACCGACGGTGAAAGTCCGGATGGGAGGCAGTGCGCGGCGGGCGGCCCTTCAAGGGGGCGCTTCGGCCGTATCGCCGCTGGTCGCCCTCGTCGGCGACCGGTATTTCCGGCCTTGGCATCCCTGTGCGTAGTGTCGTACCCGCTCTCTGTCGTCATCGACAGGCCCCGGAGTCCGTGCCCGAAGAGGCAGGAGGACCCGGTGGAAGAGCCGACCGACATCACCGCCATGCGACGCGCCATCGCGCTCGCCGCCCGTGGTCTCGGCTCCACCAGCCCCAACCCGATCGTCGGCTGCGTCATCCTCGACGCCTCCGGACACCAGGTCGGCGAGGGCTTCCACCAGCGCGCCGGCGGCCCGCACGCCGAGATCCACGCCCTGCGCGCGGCCGGCGTCCTCGCCCGCGGCGGCACCGCCTACGTCACCCTCGAACCCTGCAACCACACCGGCCGCACCGGCCCCTGCGCCCAGGCGCTCGTCGAGGCCGGGATCAGCCGGGTCGTGTACGCGGTCGGCGACCCGAACCCGCAGGCCACCGGGGGTGCCGACACCCTGCGCGCGGCCGGCGTCGAGGTCGAGCAGGGCCTTCTGGAGGACGAGGCCGAGGCGGGCAACATCGCCTGGCTCACCTCCGTACGCCTCGGCCGCCCCTTCGTCCGCTGGAAGTACGCCGCCACCCTCGACGGCCGGATCGCCGCCGCCGACGGGACCTCCCGCTGGATCACCTCCGCCGAGTCCCGCGCCGACGTCCACCGGCTGCGCGCCGAGTCCGACGCCGTCGTCGTCGGCTCCGGCACCGCCCGCACCGACGACCCCCACCTGGCCGTACGGGACATCGAAGGCGCCGACCAGCCGCTCCGGGTGGTCGTCGACACCGAGGCGAGCGCCGTGAAGCCCGGCGCCCGGGTCCTCGACGACGCGGCCCGCACCGTGATCGCCGTGGCCGAGGACGTCCTCCTGGAGGACACCGCCCACTTCCCCGAGACGTGGCGGCTGTCCCGCGCCCCCGGTGGCGGCCTCGACATCCCGGAGCTCCTCGCCATGCTCCACCAGCAGGGCGTGCGTTCCGTCCTCCTCGAAGGCGGGCCGACCCTGGCCGGCGCCTTCGTCGCCGCGGGAGCCGTCGACCAGGTCGTCGGCTATCTCGCCCCCGTCCTCCTCGGCGCGGGCCCGAACGCCCTCGCCGACGCCGGAATCACCACCATCACCGAAGCGTTGCGGCTCGACGTCACCGAGACCGTGCGCATCGGACCCGATCTCCGTATCACCGCGACCCTCAAGGGAGCCTGACCGTGTTCACCGGAATCGTCGAAGAACTGGGCGAGGTCACCGCCGTCGAGAAGCTGGCGGACGCCTCCCGCTTCCGCCTGCGTGGACCCCTGGTCACGGAAGGCGCCAAGCACGGGGACTCCATCGCCGTGAACGGTGTCTGTCTCACGGTCGTCGAGTTCGGCGGCGGCGAGTTCACCGCCGACGTGATGGAGGAGACGCTCAAGCGCTCCTCGCTCGGCGCCCTCGAGGTCGGCTCCCGCGTCAACCTGGAGCGGCCGATGGCCGTCGGCGACCGCCTCGGCGGACACATCGTCCAGGGACACGTCGACGGCACCGGCGCGATCCTCGACCGGACCCCGTCGGAGAACTGGGAGATCGTCAAGATCGCCCTGCCCGCACACCTCTCGCGCTACGTCGTCGAGAAGGGCTCCATCACGGTGGACGGCGTCAGCCTCACCGTCGTCGAGGCCGCCGACGACTGGTTCACCATCAGCCTCATCCCCACCACCCTCGCGCTGACCACGCTCGGCATCAAGCAGAGCGGCGACCCGGTCAACCTCGAAGTGGACGTGATCGCCAAGTACGTCGAGCGGCTGCTCGGCCCGAACGCCAAGGACGACGTCAAGTGAACTGGCTCAACTCCGAGGCATTCACGGTCCTCGACCAGCACATCATGTGGTCCGACATGATCGGCAACACGATCGGTCTGATCGCCCTCGCGCTCGGCTGGCGGCGCTCCATACTCACCTGGCCCGCGCAGCTGCTCTCCGGCGTCATCCTCGTCGGCGCCTACGCCTCCGCCCACCTCAGCGGCGGTGTCGGCAAGCAGCTCCTGGTCATCGGCGTCGCCGCCTGGGGCTGGTGGCAGTGGAACCGCGGCAGGCAGCAGGCCCAGGACGGCTCCATCGCCGTCCGCTTCGCGAGCTGGAAGGAGCGCGGACTGCTCCTTGCCGGCGCGGTCCTCGGCACCCTCGCCGTCGGCGGCCTGTTCACCCTCTACCCGTCGCTCTCCTGGAGCCCTTGGGCCGACGCGTACATCTTCGTCGGCACGCTCGTCGCGATGGTCGCCCAGGCCCGCGGCCTGGTCGAGTTCTGGTTCGCCTGGCTCCTCGTCGACCTGGTCGGCGTCCCCCTCGCCTTCAACAGCGGCCTCGCCTTCTCCGGCCTGGTCTACGTGATCTACTTCGCCCTCGTCATCTGGGGCATGCGCGACTGGTGGCTCCGGACGCGTACCACCACCGCTCTGGAAGGAGCTACGGCATGAGCGCGCTGCCGATCTGGGACGTCACCGACCTCTCCCTCGACCCCGTCGAGCAGGCCATCCGCGACATCGCCGCGGGCCGGCCCGTCGTCGTCGTCGACGACGAGGACCGCGAGAACGAGGGCGACCTCGTCATCGCCGCCGAGAAGGCCACCCCCGAGGTCGTCGCCTTCATGATGAGCGAGTGCCGGGGCCTGATCTGCGCCCCCATGGAGAACGACGAGCTGGAGCGCCTCCAGCTCCCGCAGATGGTCGAGCACAACACCGAGTCGATGCGGACGGCCTTCACCGTCTCCGTCGACGCGGCCCCGGCCCACGGCGTCACCACCGGCATCTCCGCCGCCGACCGCGCCACGACGCTGCGGATGCTGGCGAGCGGCGAGCACGAGCCCGGTGACTTCGTCCGCCCCGGCCACATCTTCCCGCTGCGCGCTAAGCCCGGCGGCGTCCTGGCCCGCAACGGCCACACCGAGGCCGCCGTCGACCTTGCCCGCCTCGCCGGGCTGCGCCCGGCCGGCGCGATCGTCGAGATCGCCGGCGAGGACGGCGTGATGCTGCGCCTGCCCGAGCTGGTCCCGTTCGCCCGCAAGCACGGCCTCACGATCATCTCGATCGAGGACCTCATCGCCTACCGCCGCTCCGCCGAGCCGACGGTCCGCCGTGAGGCCGAGGTGCAGCTGCCGACCGCGCACGGCGAGTTCACCGCGTACGGCTACCGCTCCACCGTCGACGGCGTCGAGCACGTCGCCCTCGTCCACGGCGAGATCGGCGACGGCGAGGACGTCCTGGTCCGGGTCCACTCCGAGTGCCTGACCGGCGACATCTTCCACTCGCTGCGCTGCGACTGCGGTCCGCAGCTCCAGGCCTCCATGGAACGCATCACCGAGGCCGGCCGCGGAGTCGTCGTCTACCTGCGCGGCCACGAGGGACGCGGCATCGGCCTGCTGTCCAAGCTGCGGGCGTACGAGCTCCAGGAGCGCGGCCGCGACACCCTCGACGCCAACCTGGAGCTGGGCCTGCCCGCCGACGCCCGCGACTACGCGGCCGGCGCGCAGATCCTCGCCGATCTCGGGGTGCGCAGCCTGCGGCTGATGACCAACAACCCCGACAAGATCTCCGCCCTCACCCGGCACGGCCTGAAGGTCGAGGGCCGCGAGGCCATGGCGGTCCAGGCGGGCGAGCACAACCTCCGTTACCTGCGCACCAAGCGGGACCGGATGGGTCACGACCTGCCCTGGCTGGACGCGGAGACCGCGTCCACCTGCGGCAACCAGTAAGTCAGCGATCAGCACCGAGCTAGGAGAGACATGAGCGGCAAGGGCGCACCCGTCCTCAGCGTGAAGAACTGCGGCGACCTCCGGGTCGCGGTCGTCGCGGCGCAGTGGCACGAGAAGATCATGGACGGACTCGTCGACGGAGCCCTGCGGGCCCTGCACGAACTCGGCATCGACGAGCCGACGCTGCTGCGCGTCCCCGGCAGCTTCGAGCTGCCCGTGGTGGCGAAGGTCCTCGCCGGTCGCGGCTACGATGCCGTCGTGGCCCTCGGCGTCGTCATCCGTGGCGGAACCCCGCACTTCGAGTACGTGTGCCAGGGCGTCACCCACGGCCTCACCCAGGTCTCGATCGACACCGGTGTACCCATCGGATTCGGCGTCCTGACCGTGGACAACGAGGAGCAGGCTCTCGACCGGGCCGGCCTCGAAGGCTCCCGTGAGGACAAGGGCCACGAGGCCGTCACCGCCGCCGTCGCCACCGCGACGACGCTGCGCACGGTCAGTGAACCCTGGCGCTAAGTGCGTGACCCTTACCCCGTACTCTTAGGACCATCATGGCGAACAAAACCTTCGAAGAGCTCTTCGCCGAGCTCAAGCTCAAGGCCGAGAACGGCGACCCGGCCACCTCCCGCACCGCGGAACTGGTGGACAAGGGCGTCCATGCCATCGGCAAGAAGGTCGTCGAGGAGGCCGCCGAGGTCTGGATGGCCGCCGAGTACGAGGGCAAGGAAGCCGCCGCCGAGGAGATCTCGCAGCTGCTGTACCACGTCCAGGTGATGATGGTCGCCCGCGGGATCTCCCTCGACGACGTCTACGCCCACCTCTGAGCGCATCCGTCACACCCTCCCCAACACTCCCAGGCAAAGGAAGCTCATCCCATGCTGCGCATCGCCGTCCCCAACAAGGGTTCACTGTCCGGACCTGCGTCGGCGATGCTCCATGAGGCCGGCTACCGCCAGCGCAAGGAGTCCAAGGAGCTCGTGGTCATCGACCCCGACAACGAGGTCGAGTTCTTCTACCTGCGGCCCAAGGACATCGCGATCTACGTGGCCTCGGGCAAGCTCGACATCGGCATCACCGGCCGTGACCTGCTGCTCGACTCCGGAGCCAACGCCGAGGAGATCCTCCCGCTGAACTTCGGCCGGTCGACCTTCCGCTACGCCACCCGGCCTGGCACCGCGAACGGCCCCGAGGACTTCCACGGGATGACGATCGCCACCTCCTACGAGGGCATCGTCGCCAAGCACCTCGCCGACCAGGGGATCGATGCCTCCGTCGTCCACCTGGACGGAGCCGTCGAGACCGCCATCCAGCTCGGTGTCGCGCAGATCATCGCCGACGTCGTCGAGACCGGCACCAGCCTGCGCAACGCCGGCCTCGAGGTCATCGGCGAGCCGATCCTCAAGTCCGAGGCCGTGGTCGTCCGGCGCAACGGCGCCGACGCCGACCAGCCGCAGGTCCAGCAGTTCCTGCGCCGCCTCCAGGGCGTTCTGGTCGCCCGGTCCTACGTGATGATGGACTACGACTGCCGCGCCGAGCACCTGGAGCAGGCTGTCGCCCTCACCCCGGGCCTGGAGTCGCCCACGATCTCCCCCCTGCACAACGAGGGCTGGGTCGCCGTCCGGGCCATGGTCCCGGCCAAGGAGGCGCAGCGGATCATGGACGACCTGTACGAGCTGGGTGCCCGCGCCATCCTGACGACGGCCATCCACGCCTGCCGCCTCTGACCCTCCCGCAGGCACGAAGGAACGACGAACCGATGTCCGACGCACCCCTCCCCACCCTTCCGGTCACCTTCCGGCCGGCCCGCACCCGAGCGGTCCTGCTGACGATCGGAACGGTGATGTTCACCGTCATCACCGCCGTCGCGCTGATGCTGGAGAAGCTGGGGGCGGGGGAGCGCGCGAGCTTCATCCTCACTGCGGCCCTCTTCCTCGGAGTGCTGACGTTGCTCAGCCGCCCCAAGGTCGTCGCCGACGACAGCGGTGTCACCGTCGTCAACATCACCCGGACACGCCGACTCGCGTGGGCCGAGATCCTGCGGGTCAACCTGCGGCCCGGCGACGCCTGGGTCTTCCTGGACCTGAGCGACGGCACGAGCATGCCCGCGCTCGGCATCCAGCCCGGCATCGCCAAGGAGCAGGCCATCCGTGACGCCCGCGCCCTGCGCGCGCTGGCCGACAGCCGCGGCACCGGACCGGACGCGAGCTGAGCCCGACGGCCCCGGCGGGGGCCGTGGGTCCCCCATACGGGGGCCGACCCCCTGCCCTGCACGGGGTCGGCGTGATTACTCTGGAGGCGGTGGTGCCGAGCGGCACCACCGCCTCGCATGTGCAGGGCCGCTGCCGCGGCCCGCGGGGCCTCCCTGCGACCCGAGGAGTGACTCCCTCCGGCAATGGACGGATCGTCCGGTAGTACCTGCGCCGCCCCCTCCACGGAGGCGGCGGCATGATCATCCCTCTTCTGCTGCTCGCCGCAGCCTTCCTCCTGATCCTCGCCAACGGCTTCTTCGTGGCGGCCGAGTTCGGCCTCGTCACCGTGGAACGCCCCGACGCCGAACGGGCCGCGGCCGCCGGCGACCGGCGCGCCCGCACCGTCGTCAAGGCCCTCGGTGAGCTGTCCTTCCAGCTCTCCGGAACCCAGCTCGGCATCACGATCACCTCGCTCGTCGTCGGAATGCTTGCCGAGCCCGCCCTCGCCCAGCTCCTCGACGGGCCCCTCACCGCGACCGGACTGCCCGAGGGCGCCGTCTCCGGTGTCGCCGTCGTGATCGGCATGCTGCTCGCCTCGGCGGTGCAGATGGTGATCGGCGAACTCGTCCCCAAGAACTGGGCGGTCTCCCGCCCGCTCCAGGTGGCGCGGTTCGTGGCAGGCCCCCAGCACCTCTTCTCGTCCGCCTTCCGGCCGGTGATCGCCCTGCTGAACAGGGTCGCCAACCGGCTGGTCCGGCTCCTGGGCGTCGAGCCCACCGAGGAGCTGGACTCGGTCCGTACCCCCGGCGAGCTGGTCTCGCTGGCCCGGCACTCCGCACGGGCGGGCGCGCTGGAACAGGACACCGCCGATCTCTTCGTACGGACCCTGTCCCTGGGCGGGCTCACGGCCGAGCAGGTCATGACACCCCGGGTGCGGATGAGCGCGCTCCAGTCGGACGCCACCGCGGCGGACGTCCTCAACCTCACCCGGGCCACCGGGCTCTCCCGTTTCCCCGTCTACCGCGAGCGCATCGACGAGATCGTCGGCATGGTCCACCTCAAGGACGCGCTCGCCGTGCCCCTGCACGAGCGGCTGCGCACGCCGGTCGGCCGTATCGCCGTGCCGCCGCTGCTCGTCCCCGAGACCCTGCCGGCGCAGACGCTCCTGGAGCGCCTGCGCCGGGAGCAGCCGATCGCCGTGGTCGTCGACGAGTACGGCGGCACGGCCGGGGTCGTCACTCTGGAGGACATCGTCGAGGAGCTTGTCGGCGAGGTCCGCGACGAGCACGACACCGCGGTCGACGAGCGGCCCGAGCTGGCCGCCGTGGCCGCAGAGGACGGCCGGCCCACCTGGGAGGCCGACGGTTCCTGCCGGGTCCACACCCTGCACCGGATAGGCCTCGATGTGCCCGACGGGCCGTACGAGACGGTCGCCGGGCTCGTCGCCGATCTCCTCGGACGCATCCCGGCCCCCGGGGACCGGGCCGAACTCCCGGGCTGGCGGCTGTCCGTGCGGCAGGTGGACCGCTACCGCGCCGAGCGGGTACGGATCGTCAGGACCGCCGAACTGCCCCTGGTGCCGGAGGCCGTCCGATGAGCATGGTCCAGTTGCTGTTCGCCGTCCTGCTGGTGGTGGCCAACGGCTTCTTCGTCGGCGCCGAGTTCGCGCTCGTCTCCGTACGCCGCAGCCAGATCGAGCCGCTCGGCGGCAAGCGGGCGCGCAAGGTCCTGTACGGCCTGGAGAACCTGCCGCAGATGATGGCCGCCGCCCAGTTCGGCATCACCGTCTGCTCGTTGACCCTGGGCGCGGTGGCCGAGCCGACCGTGGCGCACCTCCTCGAACCGCTCTTCCACGCCGTGCACGTGCCCGAGGGGTTGATCCACCCGCTGGGGTACGTCCTGGCGCTCGCCGCGGTCGTCTTCCTCCACCTCGTCATCGGCGAGATGGTCCCGAAGAACCTCGCGATGGCGGCCCCGGAGAGGACCGCGCTGTGGCTCGGTCCCGGCCTGGTCGGATTCGCCAGGATCTGCCGGCCGGTGACCCGGGCGCTCGGAGCCTGCGCCCGAGTGGTGCTGCGGGCCTTCCACGTGGAGCCGAAGGACGAGGTCGAGGCGGTCTTCACCCGGGTGCAGCTCGGCCGGCTGGTCGAGGACGCGGGCCTGGCCGGACTGCTCGACCCGGCGGAGCAGGAGCGCCTCGAGGACGCCCTCGAACTGGGCAGCCGCCCGGTGACGGACGTCCTCATCGCCCCGGCGACCCTGGTGACGGTCACCCCGTCCGTCACCCCGAGGGAGATCGAGGAGCTCACCGTGCGCACCGGCTACTCGCGCTTCCCGGTGTGCGTCGAGGGGCGCGGGACGTTCATGGGCTTCGTGCACGTCAAGGACGTCCTCGACCTCGAGGAGCGGGAGCGGGCGGTGCCCCAGCACATCTGGCGCCCCATGGCGACGGTCCGCGCCGAGCTGCCGCTCGACGACGCCCTCACCGTGATGCGCCGCGCGGCCACCCACCTCGCACAGGTCGCGGACGGCTCCGGCCGCGTCCTCGGGCTGGTCACGCTGGAGGACGTCCTGGAGACGCTGGTCGGCGAGGTCCGTGACCCCGCGCACCGAACCGAGGTGATCACCGCCGTGCCGCTGGGCGAACAGCGCCCCGAGCGGTCGGCCCAGGCGCTGGCGGGCTGACGGCGGCCCGCCGGGCGTACGCGTCCGGCGGGCCACGGTCGTCACATGCCCGGTGGCTCCTGGGGGCCCCGGGCTGTCGGCCCGCGGCCCGAGAGGACCTCGCCATAGGCCTGCATCAGATCGGCGAGGCGTAAGGTGGCCAGGTCGTCGCGCGTCGGGGTGCTCGCGTATCCGGACAGCCGGAGGTCCCGGTAGGCGCAGGACTTCTCGTACAGCGTGCGCAGGAACCGGCCGTTGCCGAGTTCGTCGATCCAGCCCTGGTCGACGACATGGCCGCTGATCGAGCGGAGCTCGTCCAGGGCCTCCTCGTCCCAGCAGTCCCCGTTCGCCGCCGCCAGCACCTCGCCGATCGCGGTCAGTTCGAGCGGACGGTACGAGGGGAAGTCGACCCGGGTCGTGAACCGTGAGGAGAGCCCGGGGTTGGTGGCGAGCAGCCGGTCCATGCCCTCGGGATAGCCGGCCAGGATCACCACCAGGTGGTCCCGGTTGTCCTCGGCGCGCTTGAGGAGCACCTGAAGGGCCTCGTCGCCGTACGCGTCGCCCTTGCTGTATCCGGTGTTGGAGAGCGAGTACGCCTCGTCGACGAAGAGGACCCCGCCGATCGCCGAGTCGATCAGCTCGTTCGCCTTGACGGCGGTCTGACCGAGGAACTCGCCGACCAGATCGGCGCGTTGGGCCTCGACGAGGTGGTCGCCGCCGAGCAGGCCGAGGGCGTAGAAGACCCGCCCGAGGATCCGGGCGACAGTGGTCTTGCCGGTGCCGGAGGGGCCGGAGAAGACAAAGTGACGTTTCGGCGGCTGGACGGGGAGGCCCTGCCCGGCCCGCAGCCGGGCCATCTCCAGCTGCGCGGACAACGCCTTGACCTGCCGTTTCACCGGCTCCATCCCGACCATGCGCTCGAGTTCGGCGAGCGCCTCGGCGAGCAGGGCAGGGTCGGTGGGGCTGGCGGGGAAGCGGGGCGGGGCCGGCTGCAGGGGGATGGCCGCCTTCTGCCGTACGCCGTCGGGGGGTTCGGGCGGCCCGCTGGGAGTGGGCGGGGGGCCGGGCTCCGTACCCAGCCGAAGCGCGTCGGGGGCCGTCCCCTCGGGATCGGTCTGCGTCGCGTCGGCCGTGTCCTGCCCGGCACCGCCGAGAGCGACCGTGGCGAGCCCCGCCGGGTCGTCCGGCCCCTCGAACCCGTCGTACTCGGCGATCGCCGCCAGCCGGGCGGCCGTGTCCATGAACGCCGGGTCGATCCGGTGCACGGCCCGGTAGAGCGGCAGGGCGGCGGCGCTCCGCCCCGTGCCCTCGTGCGCCCGGGCCAGCCAGTAGCGCAGCTCCTTGCGCTGCGGCTGCTCGCTGCGACACCGCATCAGCGCCGACGAGAGCAGTGGCTCCGCCTGGCTGTACATCTCCAGGCGGACCCGGGCCATCCCGCCGAAGAGTCCCGCCTCGATGCCGAGCAGAGGGTCGTTCACGAGCGACTCGGTGTGGCGGACCAACTGGTCCCAGTCCTTGACGAGATAGGACCGGCAGGCGTGCAGAAAACGGACCTGGGGATCGGTGTCGACCGGCGGCAGTCCCGCCAACGCCCGGTCCAGCTCCGGCACATGGCGGCCGTCCAGCCAGTGCGAGGCGTGCGCGAGCAGCAGATCGCGCGGGCTCTCCAGTACCGGCTGTACCCACCAGCCCAGCCAGTACCAGGAATTCAGGGTCCGGCGGTGCCGGGCGCGCTGTTCTCCGAAGCGGTCGCGGTTGCGGTACATCCGCAGCAGCGCGGTGGTGGTGTCCACGCGCAGCGCGTGCAGCCCGAGCCAGGCGTCCGCCATGCCGGGATCGACGCGTACCGCCGATCGGAACTCTTCCTCCGCCTGCGGATAGGCGCCCATCGTGTAGGCGTCGACTCCCCGCAGCCAGGCGAGCTCGGCCGGGGCCTGTCCGCCCTGCGTGCCGATGTCCATCGGGTCCCCCACAAAACGTGCCCCCGTTGCTGTCCCGGCGGGCGGGCGCCCGCCGGAAGCCGTACAGAACCGCCTTCTCGTGGACGGGATATGACCCCACCGAGGGGCATCGTACCTGCACAGAGCGTGCTCGACGAAGGAGAAGCGCATGATCCGGTGGCCGTGACCCTGGGTAAGCATCAAGGTCGGCAACGGGCCGGAGAAAGGGATGATCAGGGCAGAACGAAGCCCCCGATCACGGGGGAACAACCGGGGGCTTCGTGTCCGCGGCGACTTCGAAAAGCCGCACATTCAGAACGTAAGACCTGTACGCCCCTTGGGTCAAGGTGAGTTGAGGCACTTGCGGAAGTGGGCTTCCGGCTACTCATTTCCGGAGGCGGGATCCATCACGCTCCGTGAGGATGTGGTTCGGGCTCGCTGTCACAGAGGGCCCAGGAAGCCACTCGTAACCCTCAGGACACTCCCGTACCAACGCGTCGGCGAAAGGCCGAGAAGGGTCCGCGGCGAAATGGCGAGTCTCCGCCACCGTCCAGCCGTCCCAGAACGCGGACTGCGCCGGTCCGTCGCGGTCCCGGCCGCGTATCCACGACTCCTCGGGGCCCCTTTCCATCCACAGCAGCGCGGCGAGATACGGCCGCAGGGCACGCCGTCCCGCCCCGACGCCCTCCACGAGGACGACAGGAGCAGGGGGCAGCTCCCGAGGCGGGCCGAAGGTCCGCAGATTCCAGTCGTACGGGTGATAGAGCGCGGTCTCGCCCCGCGAGAGGGAAGCGAGCACCTGGTCCCGCATCCGCTCCGTCCACGCGAACAGTTCCTCGTGGGTGGCGAGGTCGTCGAGATGGAGGACGGGCGCGACCAGCCGGGCGGCGAGGCGGGCGGCGAAGGTGGACTTGCCCGAGCCGGCGTGGCCGTCGACCGCGACCAGCCGCACCGGCCCGCAGGAGGGCGGCAGGCTGCGCAGCGCGTCGGCGGCGCGATCGGCGTCGGTCATGGAGGCAAGCGTAGGCGAAGGCCGTTCGCCGCAGGTCAGGGGCGTGGCACTGCCAGTGGACGAGACCAATATTGGTGCGGCGACGCGGGTCGAATCGCTGGCAGAAGCCCTCCGCGAGCCGCGATAGTGGTCCACGCCCGGCACCGCCCTCGACCCACCTCGCTGCACCATGCGCAACCGCAGCCCCGTCCGTTCGTCTCAACCGTTCTCGACTGGGGGTCACCGCCCATGACCAGCTCCACCCCGCGCAGAACCGTCCTCACCGCGGCGCTCGCGGCCGCCGCGGGAACGGCCGCGGCCTCCGCCGCACCGGCGACCGCCCTGGCCCGTGACGACGTCGGGGCCCGGGCGCCCGCAGCCGCGCCCGGCCTCGTCGACAACCGCTTCTGGACCTCGTACACCGACTGGCGCTGCGGCAGCTCCGCCGGCACCCGGGCCGTCGCCGGCCACCGCCCCGGCCTCGTGATCGCCACGCCCGCCGGCCGTCTCGACTACGCCGACCCGCACACCGACACCACCTCCACCTGGGAGTACGCGAGCTGGACCTCCCCGGTCCACACCTCCACCGTCCCCGCGACCGAGGTCATCGCCTCCTGGAACGCCGACACCCCGCCCGGCACCTGGATCCAGATCGAGCTCCGCGGCACCTACAACGACGCCGGCACCACGCCCTGGTTCGTGATGGGCCGGTGGGCGGCCGGGGACGGCGACATCAAGCGGACGTCGGTCGACGACCAGAGCGACGGCAGAAGCTCCATCTGGACCGACACCTTCTCCGTCGACGACGCGACGAGCGGACTGCGCCTGGTCTCGTACCAGCTGCGCCTGACCCTGCACCGGGCCCCCGGCACGGACCTGACCCCGACGGTGTGGCGGCTCGGCGCGATGGCCTCCGACATCCCCGACCGCTTCACCGTCCCCGCCTCCACGCCGGGACTCGACGGCGAGCTCGCCGTCCCGCGCTACTCGCAGAACACCCACGTCGGCCAGTACCCCGAGTACGACAACGGCGGCGAGGCCTGGTGCAGCCCCACCTCCTCGCAGATGATCGTCGAGTACTGGGGCCGCAGGCCGAGCGACGAGGACCTGGCCTGGGTGAACCCGGACTTCGCCGACCCGCAGGTCTGCCACGCGGCCAGGTTCACCTTCGACCACCAGTACGAGGGCTGCGGCAACTGGCCCTTCAACGCCGCCTACGCCGCCACCTACCGGGACATGAACGCCGTCGTCACCCGGCTGAGCTCGCTGACGGAGCTGGAGACCCTGATCCGGGCGGGGATCCCGGCCATAACGTCCCAGTCCTTCCTCAAGGAGGAGCTGACCGGCGCCGGCTACGGCACCTCCGGCCATCTGATGACCGTCATCGGCTTCACGGCGGACGGCGACGTGATCGCCAACGACCCGGCATCGCCGAGCAACGAGGCCGTCCGCAGGGTCTACCGCCGCCGCGAGTGGGAGAACATCTGGCTGCGTACCAAGCGGTACAACGCGAGCGGGAAAGTGGTCTCCGGCACAGGCGGGGTCTGCTACCTCTACTGGCCGGTCAAGTCGGCACCAAGTCAGCACCGCGTGCTGCGGTCGCTCGGCCTGCTGTGAGCATGTGCGGCCCCACGGCCGTCTCCACGACCTGACGGCACCGCTCCTGGCCGTCCTGAGTGAGGTGGCCGTACCGGTCCACCGTGACCTTGATCGAACGATGCCGGCGTACCGGGCAGGCAGCTTCCTGCGGCATCACGGCACCGTGAACCAGCAGACGTCACCGGAGTCGGGCAATTGGAACAGGCGTCGTACCTCCGCCGCGATCCGCGCGAGGGCGTCGGCCTTCTCCAGGGGCCACGGCAGGAAAGGCTCTTCCGTCGATGCAGTGAGTTCGCCGGCCCGGACTCCGTGGTCGTACAGGTCGCCGATGACGCGTAGGAGGAGCGTCAGCTGTTCCTCGAACGAGGCGCCCCGTCCGAGAAGGCTGCCCACGGAACCGCTCACGACGGAGAAGCCGATCCAGTCGTCGTGCGCGTACTGGAGGAGGTACTCCAGCTCGCCTCGGTACGCGTCCTGGTTCTTCATCGCTCAGTCTTCTCCGTGCTGCGGGATGTGGAATCGTTTCATGTCCAGACCGTCCACGCCGCTGTAGCCGACGGTTGCTCCACCGGAGCCGCTGAACGACCGGTAGGTGACGGTCGCCTTCGGATCGTCGGACAGCTGCCGCACCTCGATGTCGCCCTTCGTCACCCAGGCCGGGTGGATGTGACCCTGCCTCCCGGGGCACGGGCCCTGAGGTGCCGCCCCGTGTGACCTGAGGCCGCCGAACGGGCATACTCCCTGCGCCACGGGCGCCGGGCGCCCCCGAGTGCGATCCGCCGGGGGCAGCATCGGCGCAGCAGTGACCACCGGCGGCATCGCGCCACCCGCGCACGCCGTCGCAGCCCCCGAGAGGGAGGAGTGCGCCGCCATGCCCGACCGCGCCCCGCAGACCGTGGAACGCCGGCTGCCCACCGAGGAGGCCGGGGACCTGTTCGCCCTGGTCCGTGACATCGCCGAGCGGGAGATCGCGCCCCGGGCAGCGGAGGAGGAGGACGCCGGCCACTTCCCCCGGGAGGTCTTCTCGCTGCTCTCCGCCTCCGGCCTGCTCGGCCTCCCGTACGACTCCGACCACGGCGGCGGTGACCAGCCCTACACCGTCTATCTCCAGGTGCTCGAAGAGCTCGCCGCCGCCCGCCTCACCGTCGGCCTCGGCGTCAGCGTCCACTCCCTGTCCTGCCACGCGCTCGCCAACTTCGGCACCAAGGACCAGCGGGCCGCGCAGCTGCCGGCGATGCTGGGCGGCGGCCTGCTCGGCGCGTACTGCCTCTCGGAGCCGGCCTCCGGCTCCGACGCGGCCGCGCTGCGCACGAAGGCCGTCCGCGACGGCGACGACTGGGTTCTCACCGGTACGAAGGCGTGGATCACCCATGGCGGGATCGCCGACTTCTACACGGTCATGGCCCGCACCGGCGGTGAGGGCCCGAAGGGGATCACCGCGTTCCTGGTCCCCGGGGACGCGGCGGGAGTGAGCGCGGCCGCGCCGGAGCGGAAGATGGGGATGAAGGGCTCGCCCACCGCACAGCTCCATCTGGACGGGGTACGGATCCCCGACACCCGCCGCATCGGGGAGGAGGGGCAGGGCTTCGCGATCGCGCTCTCCGCCCTCGACTCCGGGCGGCTCGGGATCGCGGCCTGCGCGGTGGGGGTCGCGCAGGCGGCCCTGGACCAGGCCGTCGCGTACGCAGGCGAGCGGCGTCAGTTCGGCCGGCCGATCGCCGACTTCCAAGGGCTCCGCTTCCTGCTCGCGGACATGGCGACGCAGATCGAAGCGGGCCGCGCGCTGTATCTGGAGGCGGCGCGGCTGCGGGACGAGGGGCGGCCCTTCGGGCGGCAGGCGGCGATGGCGAAGCTCTTCTGCACGGACGCGGCCATGCGGATCACCACGGACGCGGTGCAGGTGCTCGGCGGCTACGGGTACACCGCGGACTTCCCCGTCGAGCGCTACATGCGCGAGGCGAAGGTGCTGCAGATCGTCGAGGGGACCAATCAGATCCAGCGGATGGTCATCGCGCGGCACCTGGTCGGACCAGAGACCCGCTGACAAGGGTGCCGCTCACCCCGCTCACCCGTACGGTCCGGTCCGCCCACACGGGGGCGGCCATCAGCCGGTTCCACTCCTGGTCGCTGCGGCCCGGCAGCGTCCGTCCGCTGCTCGCCCACTGGGTGAGCAGCGCCTTGTAGATGGGTGGGTCGGCGAGGTGCGTCCCCTGATGCGGAACCGATTCTTCAATGCGCGGCTCGGCGAGGCGACGCCGTCCGCTCCCGACCGGGGTGGTGTACAGCGAGGTCATGCCCGTCCCAACGCGCCCGGCATGCCGGTGGTCACCGCCGGACGGAATCGAGCGGGAGTTCGGGAGCTACCCGGGAACCATCCGGTGTCGCACGACTCTGGCCCTCGGCAAGCTTTCTGACTTACCGTCAGATCCCGCTCGCCGACCAGGAGGTCAGCCATGTCCGAGGACCGGCACGCCGACGACCGGCCCGTCGCGCTCGACGAGTACCCGGTGCACCAGGCACCGCTCTCGATGAAGCACCACGTCAGCGGCGACCGCAACGCCTACGACCGGTGCATCTTCCACGTCTTCGACCACCGGGGCCGCGCCCTGCTCATCGCCGGGCTCGGCGTGTACCCCAACACCGGGGTGATCGACGCCTACGCCACCCTCCGTACCGGCGACCGGCTGCACGCCGTACGCGCCTCCGACGCCCTCGGCGACGACCGGATGAACCTCGCCGTCGGCCCGCTGCGCATCACCGTCGACGAACCCCTGAAGACGCTCACGCTGCACTGCGAGCCGGACCCCGCCGACCCCGAGGGGCTCTCGTTCGACCTCACCTGGACCGGGGACTTCCCCACCGTCTGGGAGCCCCATCACACCCAGCGCCGGGGCGACCGGCTCACCCTCGAAGGACGCCGCTTCGTCCAGGCCGGCCACTGCGCCGGCACCATCCGGGCCGGCGGCGAGGAGTTCGCCGTCACCCCGGGGGAGTGGACCGGCACCCGTGACCGCAGCTGGGGCGTCCGCCCCATCCCCGGTGAGGAGCCGGGCCGCGCCGACGAGTTCCGGCCCGAGGGCTTCCACTGGCTCTGGATACCCATGCGCTTCGACGACCGCTTCGTCATGGTCATCGCGCAGGAGGACGCCGACGGCTACCGCACCCTCAACGAGGCCGTGGTCGTACGGAACGGGCAGCGCGACACCCAGCTCGGCTGGCCCCGTACGGACATCACCTACCGGCCGGGCACCCGCCACCCCGAGCGTGCCGTCGTCCACCTCACCGACCCGACGGGCAAGCCCCTGGAGGTCGAGGTGGAGATCCTGGCCTCCTCGCCGCTCGCCGTCGGCGCCGGCTACCCGCCCGCGAGCGACTGGCAGCACGGCACCTGGCAGGGCCGCGACTGGACCGACCGCCGGGTCTACGACCTCTCCGACCCCGCCGCCCACCCCATGGCCGCCTTCGGCGTCACCGACCACGCGGCCCGCTTCACCCTGGACGGGCGCACCGGGTACGGGATCTTCGAGCACGGCTCCTTCGGTCGCCACGACCCGAGCGGCTTCGCCGACCACACCTCCACCGCCGGCTGACCCGAGCCCCGAAGACAAGGAGCTTGCCCATGGCCACCGCGCCCCGCCCCCGCACCTCCACCCGCGACCCCGAGGAGCTCGGCCGTCGCCTCACCGACTGGCTCGAACCGGTCCTCCCCGGCGCCCGGGTCACCGACCTCGCCGTCCCCGGCTCCAACGGCATGTCCAGCGAGACCCTGCTCTTCGACATCGACCACCCCGACGCGCCGGTGCGCGGTTGCGCCCTGCGGCTGGCCGCCGACCCCGCCGCGTACACGATCTTTCCCCTCTACGACATGGAACGGCAGCACCGGGTGATGAGCCTGGTCGGCGAGCACACCGACATCCCCGTACCGCGCGTGCTGTGGCTGGAGCCCGAACCGGGGCCGCTCGGCGCCCCGTTCTTCGTGATGGCCCGGGCCGAGGGCCGCGTCCCACCGGACGTCATGCCCTATACCTACGAGGGGAACTGGCTGCACTCCGCCACCGACGACGAACGCGCCCACCTGGAGGCCGAGTCCGTCTCGGTGCTGGCCCGGCTCCACGACCAGTTCCCCGCGAAGGAGGCGGAGTTCCTCCTACCCGAGGGGACGGGCAGCCCATTGCGACGGCACGTCGACGCCCAACGCGCCTACTACGGCTGGGTGGTGGAGGGACTCGCGCCCTCCCCGCTCATCGAGTCCGGCTTCGACTGGCTGGAGGCGCACTGGCCCGCCGACGAGGGCCCGGCCGTCCTGAACTGGGGCGACGCCCGGATCGGGAACATCGTCTACGACGGATTCCAGCCCGCGGCCGTGCTCGACTGGGAGATGGCCGCCTTCGCCCCGCGCGAGGTCGACCTCGGCTGGACCGTCTATCTGCACCGCTTCTTCCAGGACCTGACCGTGAGCTTCGGCCAGCCCGGGCTGCCCGGCTTCCTGCGCCGTGACGCGATCGAGCGGCGCTACGCCGCCCTCACCGGCCACACGCCGCGGGACATGGAGTTCCACACCCTCTACGCGGCGCTGCGGCACGCGATCGTGATGCTCAGAGTCGCGTACCGCCAGGCGCACTTCGGAGAGGTCGAGGTGCCGGAGAACCCGGACAGCCTGATCCTGCACCACGCCACGCTCGCGGCGATGGTGCGGGGAAGCTACTGGTAGGCGTCGCTACGCAGCGCGCCGCATCTGCGGCACCTTGATCGGACGCGAGCCCGGACCGCCGACGTGCGAGAAGGGCTGCGTCCGCCAGTCGAGACCCTGAGGGAGCGTCAGCAGGAGCGCGGTGTCCTGCTCCTGGACCTCCAGCGTCTCGTCCGCGGGGCGTGCGTCGGCCGCGGCCCGGCCGGTGCCGGGGCAGACCGTGAGCACGAACGGGTTCCACGGCGTCGGGCACAGCGCGTGCTCCGGCAGCACGTCCTCGTCCGCGAGCAGCGCGATCGGCTGGACACAGTCCGGGCAGATCACCCGGTACATCTCAAACGTGTCGTAGGCGTCGAGCTCGTCGGCCGTCTCGACCGAATCAACAGGCTCCTGCATGGAGAATCTCCCCCTCGGGTGGGTCGACCACGTTCGGATGGACTCGACCACAGCAAGCAATTCCCATACGGCCGGGCGCATAACCGTGAGGTCTCGAACGAGCTGGCCGCAAACCTGTGGTCTTCGTCACATGCCCCTCGCAGGTGCCCCGAGGATGCCCATAGATGCCTTTGCGGAGGGGCCCCCGGCTGTGCCGATGGCACTCCGGGGCAATAGGTTGACCGCATGGAGGAGCTGGATCGTCAGATCGTCGAGTTGCTCGTCAGGGACGGGCGCATGAGCTACACCGACCTGGGCAAGGCCACGGGCCTGTCCACCTCGGCCGTACATCAGCGCGTCCGCCGCCTCGAGCAGCGCGGGGTCATCCGCGGCTATGCCGCAGTCGTGGACCCGGAGGCCGTCGGGCTGCCGTTGACCGCCTTCATCTCGGTCAAACCCTTCGACCCGAGTGCCCCCGACGACACCCCGGACCGGCTCGCCGACATCCCGGAGATCGAGGCCTGCCACAGCGTCGCGGGCGACGAGAACTACATCCTCAAGGTGCGCGTCGCGACCCCGCTGGAGCTGGAACACCTCCTCAGCCGCATCCGCTCCCAGGCCGGCGTCTCCAGCCGCACGACGGTCGTCCTGTCGACCCCGTACGAAGCCAGGCCGCCGCGCATCTAGCCTGGTCGCATGAGCGAGACCCTTCCTGACATCGAGCACCGCACCGTCCTGCTGCGCGGAGGAGACGTCCACAGCCCCGCCGACCCCTTCGCCACCGCCATGGTGGTGGAGCGCGGTCATGTCGCCTGGGTGGGCTCGGAGGGCGCGGCCGACGCCTTCGCCTCCGGGGTGGACGAGGTGATCGACCTGGAAGGCGCGCTCGTCACCCCCGCGTTCGTCGACGCGCACGTGCACACCACGGCGACCGGTCTCGCGCTGACCGGCCTCGACCTGTCCTCCGCCGCGTCGCTCGCCGAGGCCACGGAGAAGATCCGGGCCTACGCCACCGCGCGCCCCGGCGACCGGATCCTGATCGGCCACGGCTGGGACGCCTCGCGCTGGCCCGAGCGCCGAGCGCCGCACCGCGACGAGTTGGACCGGCTCACCGGCGGCCGCCCGCTCTACCTCACCCGGATCGACGTCCACTCCGCCGTCGCCACCACCGCCCTGCTCGACCTCGTGCCCGGCATCCGCGAGCTCTCCGGCTTCCGCGACGGCGAACCGCTGACGGGTGACGCCCACCACGCCGTCCGCCGCGCCGCCTACGCCGCCCTCTCGCCCGCGCAGCGCACCGAGGCCCAACGTGCGGCCCGCGCGCATGCCGCCTCGCTCGGCATCGGCACCCTGCACGAGTGCGGCGGGCCGGAGATCTCCTCCGAGGGCGACTTCACCGGGCTGCTCGACCTCGCCCGCGAGGAAACCGGGCCGCGCGTCGTCGGCTACTGGGCCGACCTCGACATCGAGCGGGCCCGCGCACTCGGCGCCGTCGGCGCGGCCGGCGACCTCTTCGCCGACGGCTCGCTGGGCTCGCACACCGCCTGCCTCCACGACGCGTACACGGACGCCGGCCACACCGGCATCGCCCACCTCGACGCCGCCGCGGTCGCGGCCCATGTCGTCGGCTGCACCGAGGCCGGGCTCCAGGCCGGGTTCCACGCCATCGGCGACGCGGCCGTCACCGCCGTGGTCGAGGGCGTTCGGGCCGCCTCGGAGAAGCTCGGTCTCGCCCGGATCCGCGCAGCCCGCCACCGGGTCGAGCATGCCGAGATGCTCACCCCCGAGACGATCGCCGCCTTCGCCGAGCTCGGCCTCACCGCCTCCGTCCAGCCCGCGTTCGACGCGGCCTGGGGCGGCGACGAGGGCATGTACGCCGACCGCCTCGGTGTCGAGCGGGCCCGCACCCTCAATCCGTACGCCGCTCTGCTCCGTTCCGGGGTGCCGCTGGCCTTCGGCTCGGACAGCCCGGTCACCCCGCTCGACCCCTGGGGCACCGTCCGCGCGGCCGCCTTCCACCGCACCCCCGAGCATCGGATCTCCGTCCGTGCCGCCTTCACCGCCCACACCCGGGGCGGCTGGCGGGCCGTCGGCCGCGACGACGCCGGCACGCTCGTCCCCGGCGCCCCGGCCGACTACGCGATCTGGCGGGCCGACGAGCTCGTGGTCCAGGCGCCCGACGACAGGGTGGCCCGCTGGTCGACCGATCCGCGCTCCGGAACGCCCGGTCTGCCCGATCTGACCCCCGGCGGCGAACTCCCGGTCTGTCTGCGCACGGTGGTGTTCGGACAAACGGTCTTCGTCGGGCCGAACGAGTGACATAGGGACATTTCGTACCGCCGATCGATGATCAACCGGCTTGTCCACGACCTGCGGATCTTCCCCACTGACCTGGCAGTATCGGTCATCTCCGCAGGTCAAACGAGTATTGACAGCGAGCGGCCACCGGCCGGTAGGTTCGGCGAGTCCACCACAGGACGTCCGACCGGGTTCACCTCCACGCAGTCGTCGAACGCCGCTGGGTCAAGGAATGGTGTGCCGCACCGGCTCACCATCGCCGGGAACCAGGTTCAGCGCCCGCGCCTCGGGGGCGAGGGAAGGTTTCTCCGGCGGAGGGTGGGACCCGGGTGGGGCCCGGACGTTCAGTAGACAACGGCTCTCGGTCGACCCGCAGCCAGCGGGTTCCAGGTCGGCCCGAAGGGCGCCGGGCCCCGATCCGCACACCGCGCGCCACGCCGGTACACGCCCATGGACACCGGCAACCAACCCACCGCGCCCGAGTCGCGCCCCGGGCTCGCTATGGTGGGGGTTCGCGTATGTATCCGAAGGGGCAGCAGTGAACGACGGTGGCCAGAGGCGTTACGGCCCGCTCGGCAGAGCCTTGGTGATCATTCCGACCTACAACGAGGCGGAGAACATCAAGCCGATCGTCTCGCGCGTACGGGCGGCCGTACCGGAGGCGCACATCCTCGTCGCCGACGACAACAGCCCCGACGGCACGGGCAAGTTCGCCGACGAGATCGCGTCGGACGACGACCATGTCCACGTCCTGCACCGCAAGGGCAAGGAGGGGCTCGGCGCCGCCTACCTCGCGGGCTTCCGCTGGGGCATCGAGCACGGCTACGGCGTCCTCGTCGAGATGGACGCCGACGGCTCCCACCAGCCCGAGGAGCTGCCCAGGCTGCTGACCGCCCTCAAGGGCGCCGATCTGGTGCTCGGCTCCCGCTGGGTGCCCGGCGGCCGGATCGTGAACTGGCCCAAGTCCCGCGAGTTCATCTCCCGCGGCGGCAGCCTGTACTCCCGCGTCATGCTCGACGTGCCGATCCGCGACGTCACCGGCGGCTACCGGGCCTTCCGCAAGGAGACCCTGGAGGGCCTGGGTCTGGAAGACGTGGCCTCGGCCGGCTACTGCTTCCAGGTCGACCTGGCCCGCCGCGCCGTCGCCGCCGGCTTCCATGTCGTCGAGGTTCCGATCACCTTCGTGGAGCGCGAGATCGGCGACTCGAAGATGAGCCGCAACATCGTCGTCGAGGCCCTCTGGCGGGTCACCGGCTGGGGTCTGACGGCCCGTGCGAACAAGGTCGGCAAGATGCTCGGCCGCAAGTCCGCGAGCTGACCCCCTCCCTGCTGCACTGATCTCTCCTTTACGGCGTTCCTGCGACGGGCCAGGCACACTGGGGGGCATGACCAACGGCGCAACGCCTCCCCTGGCCCCCAAGCGCTCCCGCGCGCGTACGTACCTCCCGCTGGCCTTCGCCGCCTGGCTGGTCCTCGAGATCTGGCTGCTCACGGTGGTGGCGAACGCGGTCGGCGGGCTGACGGTCTTCGGTCTGCTGCTCGGCGGAGCCGTCCTCGGTGCCGTGGTGATCAAGCGGGCCGGACGCCGGGCCTTCCAGAACCTCACCGAGACCTTCCAGCAGGCGCAGGCGGCGGCGCAGTCCGGCGTCGCACCGCCCGTCGGCGACGGGTCCGGCTCGCGCGACCGCAACGGCTTCCTCATGCTCGGCGGTCTGCTGCTGATGATCCCCGGCCTGATCTCCGACGTGGCCGGTCTGATGCTGCTCGTACCGCCCGTGCGCTCCTTCCTCGGCCGCTACGCGGACCGGGCCGCCGAGCGCAGGATGAACGCCGCCGCCGCTCCCGGCAGCCTTCAGGACGCCTTCCAGCAGGCCCGTATGCGCCGTCCCGACGGCAAGGTCGTGCAGGGCGAGGTCATTCGCGAGGAGGGGCCGCAGGGGCCGCAGCGGCCCCAGGAGCCCCGCCCGCCCCTGATGCAGTGATGCAGTGATGCGCGTGGCGCGTCCGACGCCGCGATCCGGGCGGTGATCCGGCCGCGGCGCCGGGCGCGACGGACTCGCAGGACGACAAACGCCGCGGGGCCCGGTACACACAAGGTGTACCGGG
>NZ_JBHJTL010000072.1:0-42173 GCF_042264065.1 Streptomyces sp. NPDC056222
GACTCAGTAGCGAACGAAGGCCCGGATCCAGTCACTGGATCCGGGCCTTCGTCGTGCGTGCCCACGCGGAGGGGTACGGAAGAAGCCCCCACCGTCCGGTGGGGGCTTCGTCGTCCGAGGCCGTCGTCCGGCCGTCGTCTCAGGCCGTGGTGGCGCAGTTCGGGCAGAGGCCGCGGTACGTGACCTCGACGCCGGAGATCGTGAAGCCGAAGCGCTCCGTGTCCGGCAGGTCGGCCAGCGGGTTGCCGGAGGGGTGGACGTCGCGGATGGCACCGCAACGCCCGCAGACCAGGTGCTGGTGCGGGCGGTGGGCGTTCGGGTCGTACCGCTTGGCGCGGCCGTCCGTCGCCACTTCCATGACCTCACCGAGGGTGACCATCTCGCCCAGTGTGTTGTAGACGGTCGCCCGGGAGATCTCGGGCAGTCGCTCCACGGCACGGGCATGGACCTCGTCGGCGGTCAGATGCACATGATCCCCGTCGAGGACCTCGGCCACGACGCGCCGCTGCGCGGTCATTCGCCAGCCGCGGCCGCGCAGTCGTTCCAACAGGTCACTCATGAGAACCAGACTAACAGTGGCTGAATCGGGGTCCCGAACGGGTGTTACCTTGGATGTGTACTTGACTTGGACATTGTCCATCGTAGGATCGAAGACGGCATTGGCCAAGGCTGAAGGCCATCGGTGACTTCGGCAAGCGGCTCGACGCCGCCGTCCAGGCCCTGCGCGGCCGAGGGCGCTTGTCGTGGCGAAGGAGCGGGCCGGACTTCCGTACGGAGGTCCGGCCCGCTCCGGTGTCAGCTCGCCATGGGCGCCGCGTGCCGGTGTGCCGGGGTCCAGCAGCGGATGATGTCGCGTACCGAGACGATGCCCACGGGTCCGTGTCCGTCCAGGACGACGAGATGGCGGAATCCGCCGTGGGTCATGGCGGCGGCCGCCTCCTCCAGGGTCCAGGTGGGTGCGGCGAAGACGACGTCGGTGGTGGTGTGGGAGCTCGCGGTCTCGTGGTCGGGGTTCTGGTCGGCGCCGATCGAGTTGAGGATGTCGCGCTCGGTGAGGATTCCGAACCCGCCGGCGTCGCTGTCGTGGACGACGGCCGCGCCGACGCGGCGCGCCGACATCAGTCTTGCGGCCTGACGGAGGGTGTGGGCGGGGCCGATGGTGAGGACCACCGTGCTCATGGCGTCACGGACGAGCATGAAGGGAGCCACCTCCTTCGTGAACCGTTCCCGCCTTCAACGAGAACGGTTTCACAAGTTCACAAGTGGGGGGACTCTCAGCGTGGCATCGGTCGAGGGGGTCGACAAGAGGGCGCGACCAAGTACGCGGGGCGCGGGGGGCGTGCGAGACGCCCCCGCGCGCGGGGGTCAGCTCTTCTGGTTCAGATAGCTCAGCAGTTCGCCGTGGAGCAGGCCGTTCGACGCCGCCGCGTTGCCGCTGTGCGGGCCGTGCCGACCGTCGAGGCCGGTGAACGTGCCGCCCGCCTCCTGGACGACGATCGCCGTGGCCGCCATGTCCCAGAGGGACAGCTCGGGCTCGGCGCAGATGTCCACCGCGCCCTCGGCGACCATCATGTACGGCCAGAAGTCGCCGTACGCCCGCGTCCGCCAGCACGCGCGCGTGAGGTCGAGGAAGCCGTCCAGGCGGTCCCGCTCCTCCCAGCCGCTCAACGAGGAGTACGCGAAGGAGGCGTCACCGAGCTCCGAGACCTTCGAGACCTGGATCCGCGTCGCCGACGTCAGGCTGCGGCCCGTGTACGCGCCCGCCCCCTTCGCCGCCCACCAGCGGCGGCCGAGCGCCGGCGCCGAGACCACGCCCACCACCGGCTGGAAGCCGGTGTCACCGGCCTCCATCAGCGCGATCAGCGTCGCCCAGACCGGCACGCCGCGCACGTAGTTCTTGGTGCCGTCGATCGGGTCGATCACCCAGCGGCGCGGGCCCGTGCCCTCCACGCCGTACTCCTCGCCCAGGATCGCGTCGCGCGGCCGGGCGCGCTGGAGCTGACCACGGATCAGCTCCTCCGCGGCCTTGTCCGCCTCGCTGACCGGCGTCATGTCCGGCTTGGTCTCGACCTTCAGGTCGAGCGCCTTGAACCGGTCCATGGTGGCCGCGTCGGCGGCATCCGCGAGGACATGGGCGAGGCGGAGATCGTCGTGGTAATCGGCCATGGTCGAAACTCTATCCCTCGAAGGGACGTGGCCATACGGGAGCCCTTGACAGTGCGTGGCCACCCGTCAACTCTGTGCGCAGAACCGTTCTGGCCGGGAGGCGACGATGCCTACTGCCCGTGAGGCCCTGCTGAACGCCGCGCTGGCGGCGCTCGGGGGGCTGCCCTGGTCCGCGGTCCGGATGGTCGACGTGGCCTCCGCCGCGGGAGTCTCCCGGCAGACCCTCTACAACGAGTTCGGCAGCAAGGAGGGACTGGCGCGCGCGCTGGTACGGCGCGAGGCGGACGTCTACCTCCAGGGCGTGGACCAGGTCCTCGCCCGGCCCGTCCCGCCCGTGCGCAACCTCGCCGCCGTCGCCGAGTGGACCGTCGCCGCGGCCGGCGCGCGCCCGGTGCTGCGCGCGCTGCTCACCGGCTCCTGGGGGGAGCGGCTCCCGACGCCCCGCCCGGCAAGGGCCGGTGCCCGCGCCTCCGCCGTACCCGCCCAGCGGCGCGCCGACGCCGGGGTGCCCTCGCCCGCGGACCTGCTCGGACTCGCCCGGGACCGGGCCGCGACGGCGCTCGCCGGGAGCGGACGTGAGGACGTGCTGCGGTCGTGCGAGATCGCCCTGCGCCTCGCGCTGTCGTACGTCGTCGCCCCCGGGCCGTCCGCGGCGGACGGTCAGTGGGCCGAACCCGAGAGCTGGAGGCCGACGACGCCGACGATCACCAGTGTGATCGAGACGATCTTCAGGGTGGACACGACGTCACCCAGGAAGACCATGCCGTAGATCGCGGTCCCGGCCGCGCCGATGCCGGTCCACACCGCGTACGCGGGGCCCACGTCCAGTTTGCGCAGGGCGAGGGTCAGCAGTCCGAAGCTCCCGAGGGCGAAGCAGGCGAAGGCGACGGTCGGCCAGAACCGGGTGAACCCGTGCGAGAGCTTCAGGCAGACGGCGAAGCCCGTTTCCAGCAGCCCCGCGACCACCACCAGCAGCCACGCCATCGTCAGTGCCTCCCACGCCGTCGCTGACTGCTTCGTCTCACTTGGTGCGATTATGCACTTACCAACAGCAGCCGACCGCAAACGTGCACGACTCAGTCGCCTTCGCGTCTCTCCCTGGTCGAGAGCAGTCGCCGCAGTGAATACAGCCGTGCCGGATCGGCGTGCCCCTCGGCCACCCATGTGTCCAGCGCGCAGTCCGGCTCGTCGTGGCTGCAGGCCCGCGGACAGTTCTCCGTACCCGGTACGAGATCGGGGAAGGCGAGGATCACCCGGGACGGGTCGACGTGGTTCAGGCCGAAGGAGCGCACACCCGGGGTGTCGATGACCCAGCCGCCCTCCTTGTCGTTGAGCGGCAGGGCGAGCGCCGAGGTGGTGGTGTGCCTGCCGCGGCCCGTCACCGCGTTGACGACACCCGTGGTCCGCCGTCGGTCCGCCGGGACCAGCGCGTTGACCAGGGTCGTCTTGCCGACACCGGAGTGCCCGACGAACGCGGTGGTCCGCCCCTTGAGGTGCTCGTGCACCCGCTCGGCGGCGACCCCGTCCACGAACTCGTCGCGGGTGGTGACCACATGCGGCACACCGAGCGCGCCGTACATCTCCAGGAGCTCGTCCGGCTTGGCCAGGTCCGACTTCGTCAGGACCAGGAGCGGGGTCAGTCCACCGTCGTACGCGGCGACCAGACAGCGGTCGATGAGCCGCGGGCGGGGCTCGGGGTCGGCGAGCGCGGTGACGATCGCCAGCTGGTCGGCGTTGGCCACGACCACCCGCTCGAACGGATCGTCGTCGTCGGCCGTGCGGCGGAGCACGGAGCTGCGCTCACCGATCCGTACGATCCGGGCCAGCGTGTCCTTCTCGCCGGACAGATCACCCACGAGGGAGACCCGGTCGCCGACGACCGCGGCCTTGCGGCCCAGCTCGCGGGCCTTCATCGCCATGACGACCCGGTCGTCGACGAGACACGTGAGTCGGCCACGGTCCACGGTGAGGACCATGCCCTCGACCGCGTCCTCGTGCTTGGGACGGATGCTGGTACGGGGACGGTTGCCCTTGCGGTTGGGCCGCTGGCGGATGTCGTCCTCGTCGGTGTGCTTGCCGTAGCGCCGCATGGATCAGACTCCGAGCATTTCGGTCCACATCCTGGGGAAGTCGGGCAAGGTCTTGGCGGTCGTCGCCACGTTCTCGATCTCCACGCCCTCGACCGCGAGGCCGATGATCGCGCCCGCCGTCGCCATGCGGTGGTCGTGGTACGTGTGGAACACACCGCCGTGCAGCGGGCGCGGGCGGATGTGCAGACCGTCCTCGGTCTCCGTCACAGCGCCGCCCAGCTCGTTGATCTCCTTGGTCAGGGCCGCCAGACGGTCCGTCTCGTGGAGCCGCAGATGGGCGACGCCGCGCAGGGTGGAGGGGGAGTCGGCCAGCGCCGCGACCGCCGCGATGCCGGGTGTCAGCTCGCCGACCTCGCTCAGGTCGACGTCGATGCCGTGGATCCGGCCGGTGCCGGTGAAGGTGAGACCCGCCTCGGTCAGCTCGCAGGAGCCACCCATCTCGGTGAAGATCTCGCGCAGCGCGTCACCGGGCTGAGTGGTTCGCGCCGGCCAGTCCGGAACGGTGACCCGGCCACCGGTGACCAGGGCCGCGGCCAGGAACGGCTGGGCGTTGGACAGATCGGGCTCGACGGTCAGGTCCCGGCCGAGCAGCGCCGAGGGGGAGACCCGCCAGACGTTCTGCTCGCCACCGGTCTCCGGCTCGTCGACCTGGGCGCCGACCACGCGCAGCATGTCGACGGTCATCCGGATGTGCGGCATGGAGGGCAGGTTCGCGCCGACGTGGCGTACCTCCACGCCCTGGTTGAAGCGCGGCGCGGAGAGCAGCAGCGCGCTGACGAACTGCGAGGACGAGGAGGCGTCGATCTCCACCGGGCCACCGTCCAGCGCTCCGCCGCCGTGCACGGTCATCGGCAGCGCGCCGCGCCCGTCGTCGTCGATCCGCGCGCCGAGCACACGCAGCGCGTCGATCACGCCGTTGAGC
The DNA here is from genome assembly GCF_042264065.1 of Streptomyces sp. NPDC056222. NCBI lineage: Bacteria > Bacillati > Actinomycetota > Actinomycetes > Kitasatosporales > Streptomycetaceae > Streptomyces > Streptomyces sp. NPDC056222. The sequence continues at coordinate 5,179 of NZ_JBHJTL010000072.1, forward strand.
GGCCGCTCGTGGGAACGGGCGTCGCCGTCGAAGTGCACCGGGCCGTCGGCGAGGGCCGCGACCGGCGGCAGGAAGCGCATGACCGTACCGGCGTTGCCGACGTCCACCGTCGCCGGGCCGCGCAGCGCGGCCGGGATGATCCGCCATGCCTCGCCCGTACCGTCCGGACCCACGCCCTCCTCGATCCGCACACCCAGCGTGCGCAGCGCCTCGGCCATCAGCAGCGTGTCGCGGGAGCGCAGCGGGCGGCGCAGCCAGCCCGGCTCGGCGGCGAGCGCGGCGAGGACCAGGCCGCGGTTGGTGACCGACTTCGATCCGGGCACGGTGACGGTCGCGTCGACAGCACCGCTCGCGTGCGGGGCGGGCCAGGGGTCTGTCTGCAGGTCGGTGTGCGAGGAGGTTTCGGTCATGCCCTCACTTTAGTGGGGCCCGCACCGACTACAGCCCCAGCAACCAGCGGCCTCCGCCGATCAGGGAACAGATCGAGACGGCGTGGAAGAAGAACAGCCAGAGCGCCGGGTGGACATGGGTGAGACGGGCGAGCTGGTCGGCGTCCGAGTCCGGCGCGCCGCCGTGGCGCCGCTTGCCCTGGAGCTCGAAGACCGGCCGGACGCCGCCGAGGAGCAGGAACCAGACGACGGAGTACGCGAACGCCGACTGGACGTCCGGGCCGGTCAGCCAGGAGACCAGGAGGAACGCGGCGCCCGTGAGGAGCACGGTGAAGATCCCGTACGCGTTGCGGACCATCACCAGCATGGCCAGCAGGAGCGCGGTGGCCAGCCAGAGCAGCAGCGTGACCCGGTGGTCGGCCAGCAGCCAGGCGCCGCCGAGGCCGAGCAGCGGGGCGGCGGTGTAACCGGCGGCGGCGGTGAGGATCATGCCGATGCCGGTCGGGCGGCCGCGGGAGACCGTGAGGCCGCTGGTGTCCGAGTGGAGCCGGATGGACTGCAGCCGACGGCCGGTGAGGAGGGCGATCAGACCGTGGCCGCCCTCGTGGGCGATGGTGATGGCGTTGCGGGACAGCCGCCATATCGCGCGGGGGACCGTGACGAGCAGCGCGGCCACGCCGGTGACGATCACCAGCCACTCTTCCGGGGCGGGCTGGGTGCCGAGGACTTCGGTCATTTTCGGATCGGCTCCTCGGGAGGGGTGGGAACGGTGCCGGTGCGCAGCGCCGTCGTTGAGGGGTGGTGGTCGGGCGACGGGAGGGAGTGGCAGTGTGGCACGTATGTGCGGACGGTATGCAGCGAGTCGTCGGCCCGAGGACCTGGTGGGTGTCTTCGAGGTCGAGAAGTGGGAGCCCGAGGAGACCCTGGCTCCCGACTGGAACGTGGCCCCGACCAAGGAGGTCTACGCGGTCCTGGAACGCCCCCTGAAAGACGCGGATTCACCACGCCCGGTTCGCCAGCTGCGGACATTGAAGTGGGGTCTGGTGCCGTCCTGGTCGAAGTCGCCGGAGGGCGCGGCCAGGATGATCAACGCACGGGCGGAGACGATCGCCGAGAAGCCGTCGTTCAAGCGGGCCTTCTCCGCGCGGCGGTGCATCCTCCCCGCCGACGGCTACTACGAGTGGGTGACCGGCTCGGGGGAGCGGGAGCTGGAGGTCGAGGGGAAGAAGAAGCGGCCGCGGAAACAGCCCTACTTCGTGACCCCGGCGGACGGCTCGGTCTTCGCGATGGCCGGACTCTACGAGTTCTGGCGCGACCGCACGCTGCCCGACGACCACCCGTCGGCGTGGTGGGTGACGTGCTCCGTGATCACGACGGAGGCGGAGAAGGGACCGCTGGGCGTCGCCCCGGAGGAGGGTCCCCACTCGCTCGCGGACATCCACCCCCGGATGCCGCTGATGCTGACCCCGGACCGCTGGGACGCCTGGCTGGACCCGCGGCACACGGACGTGGAGGACCTGCGCGGGATGCTCGCGGCCCCGCCGGAGGGGCTGATGCGGGCCTACCCGGTTGCCACGACGGTCAGCAACGTCCGCAACAACGGCCCGGAGCTCCTGACCGAGCTGGAGGGACCGGAGGTCGGCACGCTGTTCTGAGCGCCGCCCCGGACGGTCCCGCGCGGCAGGATGGGCGCGTGACCAAGAGCGAGAACGTGACGACCGACGCCGGGGACGCCCGGATTACCTGGCACCCCGGCAAGAAGCCGTGGACGGTCCTGGCCCTCAGCCATGGGGCCGGCGGCGGGATCGAGGCGCGGGACCTCCAGGCCCTCGCCGGGACGCTGCCGGCGCGGGGGGTGACGGTGGCGCTCGTCGAGCAGCCGTGGCGGGTCGCCGGGAAGAAGGTGGCGCCCGCGCCGAAGACCCTGGACGTCGGATGGCGCGGGATCTGGCCCGCGCTCACGAAGCCCGGCCTCCCGGTGATCGCCGGGGGCCGCAGCGCCGGCGCCCGGGTCGCCTGCCGGACCGGGAAGGAGCTCGGGGCCGCCGCCGTGCTCGCCCTGAGCTTCCCGCTGCACCCGCCGGGCCGGCCGGAGAGCTCCCGGGCCGACGAACTGCTCGGGACGGGCCTGCCCACTCTGGTCGTCCAGGGCGGCAACGACGCCTTCGGAAAGCCCGAGGAGTTCCCCGAAGGGCCGTACCGACTCGTCGAGGTGCCGTACGGCGATCACAGCTTCGCCGTCGCCAAACGCGCCCCTGTCACACCGGAGGGGACCCTCGAACTCATCGTCGAAGAAGTCACCTCGTGGGTCGCGTCACTCCGGGAATGTTGAGCGTGCGACCACGGTTGTCACGCATGTCGGTGTGAGAGCAAGGAAGAGGGAGTCCGTCGCATGGGTTCGACCATCTGCCCCGAGCGCGCGCAGGCCGCTGACCTCGACTGGACAGTGCTGCCCGCTCCCAAGGCCGCCCCTATTCGGGCGGCGGGCGGAGCGGTTCCTCGTCTATCCTCCGAATCGAGCGGGTCCGCATTCGGATTCGCCGCAGCGCTGGAGGAGGTGGGTCCGGTCACTGGGACCGACACAGGGACCGACGACGGCCCCGAGGAGACGACCGCGGAGCGCAACGCGCGCTTCGAGCGGGACGCCCTCGGATTCCTCGACCAGATGTACTCCGCCGCGCTGCGTATGACGCGCAATCCCGCGGACGCCGAGGACCTGGTGCAGGAGACGTATGCCAAGGCGTACGGCTCGTTCCACCAGTTCCGCGAGGGTACGAATCTGAAGGCGTGGCTGTACCGCATCCTGACCAACACCTTCATCAACTCGTACCGCAAGAAGCAGCGTGAGCCCCAGCGCAGCGCCGCCGAGGAGATCGAGGACTGGCAGCTCGCCCGCGCCGAGTCGCACATGTCGACCGGTCTGCGCTCCGCCGAGTCCCAGGCCCTCGACCACCTGCCGGACTCCGACGTGAAGGAAGCGCTCCAGGCGATCCCCGAGGAATTCCGCATCGCCGTCTATCTCGCGGATGTCGAGGGCTTTGCGTACAAGGAGATCGCGGACATCATGGGTACACCCATCGGTACGGTGATGTCCCGACTGCACCGGGGCCGCCGCCAGTTGCGCGGCATGCTCGAGGACTACGCCCGTGATCGCGGGCTCGTTCCCGCGGGCGCCGGAGAGTCGTCGAACGATCTGAAAGGCTCGGGCTCATGAGCTGCGGAGAGCCGCACGAGACGGATTGCTCAGAGGTCCTGGATCATCTCTACGAGTTCCTCGACCATGAGATGCCCGACAGTGACTGCACCAAGTTCGAGGTGCACTTCGAGGAGTGCTCCCCGTGCCTGGAGAAGTACGGCCTGGAGCAGGCGGTGAAGAAGCTCGTCAAGCGGTGCTGCGGCAGTGACGACGTGCCCACCGATCTGCGGGCCAAGGTGATGGGCCGCATCGACCTCATCCGCTCCGGCCAACTGGTGCCCGAGCAGGACATGGACATCACGGCGACCGCCCAGGAGTGACCGCCGATCCCGCCTGAAGGGCCGTCGCGAGGTGATCGCGACGGCCCTCATGCGTTCATCAGCTTGTATCACCCGATGGTGCGAATCGTTCGCCGACCGCCCTCACGCGCCGTCCAACTCGCTAGCGTGACAGGCGTGATGGGCGTGATGGCGATTCCGCGAGCGGCACGGGTGTACATCGGCTGCGCCCTCCTCGGCGCCGCCGGGTGCGTCCTGCCCGCCCTGCACCCCGGTGCGCAGACCCCCTGGGGCACCGTCGCGCTGCTCGCCGCCCTCTACGCCGCGTGCGAGCTGCCCGGCCGCTGCCCGCTGCTCGGCCGGGCGCTGGGCGGCTCGGTGCCCTTGGGAGCCGGATCGTTCTTTCCGGTCCTGCTCGCCTCGGCGCTGCTCCTGCCGCCCTCCGCCGCCGCGCTGACGGCGCTGCCCGGAGCGCTGCTCTCCCGCGTCCGGCAGCGGCCGGCCGGCGTACGCCGACTGTGGCGGGCCGGTCAGCTCGTGCTCGCCGTCTGGACCGCCTCCCTGGTCGCCGCCGTCCTGAGCTGCGAGGACGTCCTCGGCCACGGGAAGCACACCCCCGACTTCCCGTACGTCCTGCTGCCGGCCGGGGCCTCCGCGCTCACCTTCTGCCTGGTCCTGACCGCTCTCGACGGCGGAATCCGGACGACGGCCGAGGGTCTCGCCCCGGGCACCGCCTGGCGCGGCCTTTTCGTCCGCGCCCTCGCCCCGCACGCCGTGCACGGACTCGCCGGGCTGATGATGGCGGTGCTGTGGCGCAGTACGTACGGCCCCGTCGCCGCGCTCTTCGTCCTGCTGCCGATGTACATCTCGTGCTGGATCTTCGCCCAGTACCACCGCGAACGCGCCGCGCACCAGGCGACGATCCGCGCCCTGGTCCAGGCCGTCGACATCAAGGACAAGTACACCCGGGGACACAGCGAACGGGTCGGCCGGGCCTCCGTGCTGATCGCCCGTGAGCTGGGCATGGCGGAGGAGCGCCTGGAGATCCTCCGCTTCGCGGGGATCCTCCACGACGTGGGCAAGCTCGGCGTACCGACCCGGGTGCTCACGAAGGACGGGCCGCTGACACCCGAGGAGCGCCGGATCATCGAACTGCACCCGGAGTACGGACACGAGATGGTCCGGGGCATCGGCTTCCTGGGCGAGGCCCGGGCGGCGATCCTGCACCACCACGAGAAGATGGACGGGACCGGCTACCCGTACGGGCTCAGGGGCGCCCAGATCCCGGAGTTCGCCCGGGTGGTCGCGGTCGCCGACGCCTTCGACGCGATGACGTCGACCCGGTGCTACAGCAGGGCGCGGCCGGTGGGGACGGCGGTGGCGGAACTGGAGCGGTGCGCGGGCACACATTTCGACCCGCGGATGGTGCGGGCCCTGGTCCGGGCGCTCGACCTCCACGGCTGGCAGACGGCCGTCACCGCCGACGAGCCGGCGCTCCCGGGCGCGGGCGTTCCGCCGACGAGGAACTCCGGCGCGGGCGACCCGCCGGACCCCGTACGGAGCTCCGGTGCCGGCGACCCGTCCGATCCCGTGCGGAGCTCCGGCGCGGGCGCCCCGTCCGCCCCCGCCCCGGCTCCTCCCCAGGTCCGGGCGCCCCGCGCGGACGCCGTCCCGTCCGCGGCCGCTCGCGCCCGCGGCGCCGAGGCCCGCCGCGCGGGCCCCTCTGCGCCGAAGGCCCACGTCCCGCCCGGTCGGCGCGCATGAGGCCCGGGGCGGTCATCGTCGGCGCGGTCCACGGGACCGCGCTCGTCCTCACCGTCGCCGGACTCGCCTCCACGCTCTGGTACGGGATCGACGAGCCCGGTCACGCCCTCGCGTTCGGCGTGCTCATCGCGCTCGGCGAGCTCGCCCGCTGGGGTGCCCCGCCCGTGCTCGGCGAGCTCCGGGGCAGGGAGTCCGCGCCGATCGCCGCCGCCGGAGCCCTCGCCTACGCCCTGCTCGGCGAGAGCGGGGGCCGCACCACCACCCACGGCGTGCTCCAGGTCATCGCCGTCGTCGTCGCGGCCGGCCTCGCCGGGATCGTTCCGCACGTCGCCCGCGGCAAGGGCCCCGGCCTCGACCACCTGGAGCGGCGCATTCTCACCGTCGCCTTCGCCGCCCTCTGCTTCCAGCCGCTCTACAACTCGGGCGAGCTCACCCACTACCTCGGCCAGGGCCCCTCCTACGCCCTCTACCTGCTGCTTCTGCTCGTCCTCACCGCCCTGTGCGACGCCGTCCTCGCCGCCCTGATGCTCCGGGCCCGCACCCTCCCCCGTCGCGCCCTGCGGCGCACGGGAGGTACCCCCATCCCGTACGGCCCCCTCCTGCGCGACGAGCTGCGCGCCCTCCTCGGCATCGGCTCCGCGGTCTGCGCCACCGGCACCGTGATGGCCCTCGGAGTGGCCGCCGCGGGGCTCTGGGCGCTGCCCGTCTTCTGCGTACCGCTGCTGCTCACCCAGGTCTCCTTCCGGCGCTACGCGGCCGTGCGCACCACCAACCGGCAGACCATCGCCTCCCTCGCCCGCGCCACCGAGATCGCCGGCTACACCGCGCCCGGCCACGCCCACCGCGTCGCCGCCCTCAGCGGCGCCGTCGGGCGCGAGCTGGGGCTCTCCGGGTCCGAGCTGACCGTCCTGGAGTACGCGGCGCTCATGCACGACATCGGGCAGCTCTCCCTCGTCGACCCGGTCCCGGAGGGCGCCACGGCTCTCCTCCCGGCCGAGGAACAGCGCCGGATCGCCCTCCTCGGCGGCGCGGTCGTCCGCCAGACCGGGGTCCCCGCGGCCGTGGCCGTCGTCGTGGAACGGCAGGCCGATCCGTACCGCGACCAACCCCTGCCCGCCCGGATCGTCCGTACCGTCAACGCCTACGACGACCTCGCGGGCCACAGTGCCGGCGGGGCGCTCGCCGCCCTCGAAAGGCTCCGCCTGTCCACGGCCCGCGACCACCAGCCGAAGGTCGTGGAATCCCTCGCCAGAGTCCTGGCAAGGGGCGGCGTCACCCCTGTCCCTCCTGGGTAACCCATGGGTAATGAGCGCGCGTCCAACCGGGCATGGTTGGATGCGAACAAGAGGGTGAAGCGACCGGCAGGCGGGAATCGTGAGGATCTTCGGGAAGGTACGGCATCGGCCCTCCGCCTCGTGGCGGCAGGCCACCGACCGCGCGTTCACGCTGATCGGCGACGGCCGGTACGAGGACGCGGGTGCGCTGCTCACGCGCGCGGCGGATCTGGAGCCCTGGCTCTCGGAGTCCTGGTTCAACCTGGCGCTGCTGCACAAGTTCCGGCACGACTGGGAGCAGGCGCGGGCCGCCGGGCTGCGCGCCGTCGCGCTCCTCGACAAGGAGACCGGCGCCCCGGACTGGTGGAACGTCGGCATCGCCGCCACCGCGCTCCAGGACTGGCCGCTGGCCCGCCGCGCCTGGCAGGCGTACGGGCTGAAGGTGCCCGGGGCCTCCGCCGGGACCGGTGAGCCCGCCGGCATGGAGCTCGGCAGCGCCGCCGTCCGGCTCTCGCCCGAGGGCGAGGCCGAGGTCGTGTGGGGCCGCAGGCTCGACCCGGCCCGTATCGAGGTGCTGTCCATCCCGCTGCCGTCCTCCGGCCGGCGCTGGGGCGAGGTCGTCCTCCACGACGGCGTGCCCAATGGCGAGCGCACCACCACCGCGGGCCCCTCCTACCCCGTCTTCGACGAGATCGAGCTGTGGGCCCCCTCGCCCGTCCCCACCTGGGTGGTCCTCCTGGAGGCCGCCACCGAGGCCGACCGCGACGCCCTGGAGCAGCTCGCCGCGGACGCCGGATTCGCCGCCGAGGACTGGTCCTCGTCGGTCCGGCTGCTCTGTCGCGCCTGCTCCGAGTCGACGATGCCCAGCGCCGAGGGCGAGGGCGAGCATCTCGACCCCCACGACCACAGCGAACCGGGACACCCCGGCCCCCTCGGTCACCGCTCGCCCGGCGAGCTCTGGGTCCCCGAACGGGAGTGCGGGATCGCCGCGCCCGTCGGCCTGGTCCGCGGGCTTCTCGACGGCTGGGTGGCGGACAGCCCCGACAACCGCGAGTGGCGGGATCTCGAAGAGGTCTGCTGAACTGCCCGGATCCTGCCCTTAGGCTGTACGGGACCATCGACTGGGGTTCTGAGGAAGGCGTGCGGCGGAATGGCGCAGCAGGAGACTGACGAGCAGATCAACGACGGTTTCGTCGTCGACACGGAGGACTGCGAGGCGCGTGAGCTCGCGTACCGCGAGCGCGGCACGGCGCGCCCGATCACGGTCGTCGGCAACCCGGTGCTCCACAAGGAGTGCAAGGAGGTCACCGAGTTCGGCGACGAGCTCGCCGCGCTGATCGACGACATGTTCGCCAGCCAGAAGGCGGCCGAGGGCGTGGGCCTGGCCGCGAACCAGATCGGTGTGGACCTCAAGGTCTTCGTCTACGACTGCCCCGACGACGAGGGCGTGCGGCACACCGGTGTCGTCGTCAACCCGGTGCTCCAGGACCTGCCGGCCGACCGCCGCGTTCTGGACGACTCCAACGAGGGCTGCCTGTCGGTCCCGACCGCGTACGCCTCGCTGGCCCGCCCGGACTACGCCGAGGTCCACGGCCAGGACGCCCAGGGCAACCCGATCAAGGTCCGCGGAACCGGCTACTTCGCCCGCTGCCTCCAGCACGAGACGGACCACCTGTACGGCTACCTGTACATCGACCGCCTCTCCAAGCGCGACCGCAAGGACGCGCTGCGGCAGATGGAAGAGGGCACCCCGCGCTACGAGACCGTCCCGAACGACTGACCCTCGCCGCTTCGCGTCCGTACGGCGCGGTGGACGGCCCAGCCGACCGCCGCGCCGATCGCGTACCAGAACAGGTCCGGCGCGTTGAACGACGTACCGAGCATGAGGCGCGCGAGCGTGCTGCGCAGAGCCATCTCGGCCGGTACGCCGCTCAGTTGGAACAGCTCCACCGCGCAGCTGAACCCGAGCGCGATCCCCGCCGCCACCGCGGGCCTGACCCGCGGCGCGAGCAGCACAACCAGGGCCAGGACCAGCACGGTGTAGAGCGCGTCCCCCGCGTACTTGGCGACGCTGCCCGACGCCGCGTATCGGATCCCGAGGCCGGCCGCGACGATGAACAGGGCGGCGGCGCCCGCCATGAGGCGTGTGCGTACGAGATCGTCCACGTTGCCGCTCCCTGTCGTGTGTCTTGATCGTTTTCCGGGCGGCGCCTAGGCTCCCATACCAATGAACATGGGGGAACCGGACCGCGGCCGGCGCGCGTGGCGCGACCGGCTGGCCAGGCATCGCCGCACAGCCGCGGTTCTGACGGCCGCCGTGGCGGGGCCGGCCGTTCTGGGCGTGGTGTTCGTCGTACTGCCGGGGGTCGTGGTCGACCACGATCTCGCCGGAGCGAGCGTCGCCGCGCAGGATCGGCTGAAGGCGGTGAACGATGTCCGGGCGACGCTTCTCCAGGTGATCGGCGGACTGGTCGTGCTCTTCGGCGCGTACGCCACGTGGCGGCAACTGAGGGTGAGCCAGGACGGTCTGCGCGCCACCCAGGAGGGCTACGTCACCGACCGGTTCAGCCGGGCGGTCGACCAGCTCGGCAGCGACAAACTGGATGTGCGCATCGGCGGCCTGCACGCGCTGTGGCGGATCGCGGAGCAGTCCGCCCGCGACCGGGAGGCCGTCATCTCGATCCAGGCCGCGTATCTGCGTACCCACCTGCCCTGGCCGCCCACCGGCCAGGAATCGCCGACGGCGGACGTTCCCATCAACCAGATCGCCCCGCTGGAGACCCGCGCCGCCGACGCCCAGGTGGCGCTGACCGCGCTCGGTGTGCTGTGCCAGAACCGGGAAGAGTCCTGGGTCAATCTCAGCGTCACCGACCTGCGCCGGGCCGACTGCGACGGGCTGTGGTTCATCGAGGTCAACCTCGACCGCGCCTGCATGGAGGCGGCGGGGCTGTATCACGCCAACCTGACCCAGGCCTCCCTGGTCTCGGTCAACCTGCGGCACGCCGACCTGACGACGGCGATCCTCCGCCGGGCACGGTGCGTTCTGGCCGACCTGCGGGGCGCGAAGATGGTCGAAACCGACGTGCGTGACGCCGACTTCACCGAGGCCGATCTGCGCGAGGCGAACCTCCGCAAGGCCGATGCCGACGGCGCGGTCTTCCACCGCGCGGACCTTCGCATGGCCGACCTGCGCGGCACCGACCTGAGCAACGCGGACCTCGCGGAAGCCCGCCTGAGCGGTGCCCTGGCCAGCGCTCGCACCCGCTGGCCCACCGGCTTCGACCACGCGGCAGCCGGGGTCATCGACACCGACGACCCCGGTCCCGAGCCCTCGCCCCTGCTTCAGCCCCCGGGCATGACATGGCAAGCCCCGCCGCTGCGGTCCACCCCGTGACCAAGGAAGCGATGCCGACTGCGTTGAAGCGCAAAGGTATGGAAAGCACCCTGGATGGAACACTGGCTATGCTCCGCGGTAGGCGTGGCGATGCATCAGCGACCCTCACTCTTCAGCCCAGCCCAGCCTGGCAGCCGCTCGATGTACCTGCGTGCCGCCATCGACATGGCGCTTGTCGGAGCATCGTGGACGGCGATCACCGACTGGCTCACGGAGGAGTCGGTTCCCACGGTCCGCGGCAGTCGATGGGCCGTGGACACGGTGCAGTCGATGGTCACGAACCCGGCCATCTGCGGGTATCGCATTGTGGCGGGAGAGCTGGTCCGGGACAGGGCGTCAGGGCGGCCCGTCGTCGGCGCATGGCAGACGGTGGCGACGCCGGAAGAATGGCTGAAGCTGGTGGAGCGCTGTGATCGCTGGCATTCACCTCACGGCAAGCGGCCCACCTACAAGCAAGCGCATCTGTCCCGGGTGATGGAGCTGGGTACGGCGCGGAGCGCACGAGAGCGCAGGGAGCAGGCTGATCTCGGGCGTAAGTATCTGCTCTCAGGGTTTCTGCACTGCGGCTACCCAGGCGACGCGGGTTCGATGTGCGGCTGCAAGATGGGAGGGCAACCTCCGCGTGGGACGAACAGGCACCCGTCGTATAGATGCGTGGCAGCGAAGTGTCGGAAGGTCGGGCGTCGTGCTGACCTCGTGGACGCGCGCGTCGAGGCGGTGGCCCTGCGCGCACTCGAAGCGAGGTACGGAGGTACAGAGCCCGACAGGTCTGTCTTTCCGGCGGAGGAGCAGCTGACCAAGCTGCGAGCGGCGGAGGATCCCACGGATCTGACCCGTATGCAGCTACGTGATCTCGAAGAGGACCGGACAGACTTCTACGCTCGGCAGGAGGACAGGAATCTGCTCGCCCGATTCACACGTGAACGCTGGACCTCATACGACATCAGACAGAAGCGCCTGGCCCTGGCTGCGGTAGTCGAGTCAGTCGTGATTCGCCCGATCCCGAGGAACCGGACCAGGAACGCCCCATTCGACCCTGGCCTCATCGAGGTCACGCTGAAGGAGCCGTGACGACTCAGGGCTGCCTCCGGCGCGCAGCCGGGGGCAGCCCTTGTCCGTGCAGGTGCTAGAAGTCCTCGTCCAGGTCCACCGAACCCTCGACCGCCACCTGGTAGGCGGACGGGCGGCGCTCGAAGAAGTTCGTCAGTTCCTGGACGCCCTGGAGCTCCATGAAGGAGAAGGGGTTGCCGGAGCCGTAGACCGGCGTGAGGCCGAGGCGTACGAGGCGCTGGTCGGCGACGCACTGGAGGTACTCGCGCATCGACTCGGTGTTCATGCCCGGCAGTCCGTCGCCGCACAGGTCGCGGCCGAACTGCAGCTCCGCTTCGACGGCTTCCTTGATCATGTCGGTGATCTGTCGGCCGAGCTCGTCGTCGAAGAGGTCGGGCTCTTCTTCTCGTACGGTGTCGACGAACGCGAAAGCGGCATCCATGTGGCAACTCTCGTCGCGGAACACCCAGTTGGTGCCGGTCGCGAGCCCGTGCAGCAGACCGCGGGACCGGAACCAGTACACGTAGGCGAAGGCGCCGTAGAAGAACAGGCCCTCGATGCACGCGGCGAAGCAGATCAGGTTCAGCAGGAAGCGACGGCGGTCGGCCTGCGTCTCCAGCCGGTCGATCTTCTCGACCGAGTCCATCCACTTGAAGCAGAACTGCGCCTTCTCGCGGATGGAGGGGATGTTCTCGACGGCGGCGAACGCGGCGGCGCGGTCCTCCGGGTTGGGCAGGTAGGTGTCGAGCAGCGTCAGATAGAACTGGACGTGCACGGCCTCCTCGAACAGCTGGCGCGAGAGGTACAGCCGCGCCTCGGGGGAGTTGATGTGCTTGTACAGCGTCAGCACGAGGTTGTTGGCGACGATCGAGTCACCGGTCGCGAAGAACGCGACCAGACGGCCGATCATGTGCTGCTCACCCGGCGTCAGCTTGGCGAGGTCGGCGACGTCCGAGTGGAGGTCGACCTCCTCCACCGTCCACGTGTTCTTGATCGCGTCCCGGTAGCGCTCGTAGAAGTCCGGGTAGCGCATGGGGCGGAGAGTCAGCTCGAAGCCCGGGTCGAGGAGGTTCTTCTGATCGTTGGCGCTCATTACTGGCAGGCCTCGCAGGACTCGGGGTTCTCAAGGGAGCAGGCGACGGCGTCGGGGTCGGCGACCTGCTGGACGGGGATGGTGGCGGCGGTGGGCGTCGCGGCCTGGGCCGCGCGGGCGATCCGCGTCGCCGGGCGGGAGCGCAGGTAGTACGTCGTCTTCAGGCCCTGCTTCCAGGCGTACGCGTACATCGACGACAGCTTGCCGATCGTCGGCGTCTCCAGGAACAGGTTCAGGGACTGCGACTGGTCCAGGAACGGCGTACGGGCCGCCGCCATGTCGATCAGGCCGCGCTGCGGGATCTCCCACGCCGTGCGGTACAGCTCGCGGACCTCGGCCGGGACCCAGGTGAAGCCGGCCACCGAGCCGTTGGACTCGCGCAGCGCCTCACGGGTCTGCGCGTCCCACACGCCGAGCTTCTTCAGCTCGTCGACCAGGTACGAGTTGACCTGGAGGAACTCGCCGGAGAGCGTCTCGCGCTTGAACAGGTTGGAGACCTGCGGCTCGATGCACTCGTACACGCCCGCGATCGAGGCGATGGTCGCCGTCGGCGCGATGGCGAGGAGGAGGCTGTTGCGCATCCCGACGGTGGCGATGCGCTCGCGCAGCGCGGCCCAGCGCTCGGGCCAGTTGAGCTCGACGTCGTAGTGGTCGGGGTGCAGGACACCGCGGGCCGTGCGGGTCTTGTCCCAGGCCGGCAGCGGCCCGTTGCGCTCGGCGAGGTCGGCGGACGCCTCGTACGCGGCGAGCATGATCCGCTCGGCGATACGGGTGGACAGCGCGCGTGCCTTGGGGGAGTCGAAGGGCAGCTTCAGCTGGAAGAAGACGTCCTGGAGACCCATCGCGCCCAGGCCCACCGGGCGCCAGCGGGAGTTGGAGTTGCCGGCCTGCTCGGTCGGGTAGAAGTTGATGTCCACGACGCGGTCGAGGAACGTGACGGCCGTACGGACGGTCGCGTCGAGCCGCTCCCAGTCGATGGAGCCGTTCAGGACGAAGGCGCCGAGGTTGACCGAGCCCAGGTTGCAGACGGCCGTCTCGCCGTCGTTCGTGACCTCCAGGATCTCCGTGCAGAGGTTGGAGGAGTGGACCGTGTGGCCCGGCTCGGCCGTCTGGTTGGCCGTACGGTTCGAGGCGTCCTTGAACGTCATCCAGCCGTTGCCGGTCTGGGCCAGGGTCCGCATCATCCGGCCGTACAGGTCACGGGCCGGCATGGTCTTGCGGGCCAGGCCCTTCGCCTCGGCGGCCCGGTACGCGGCGTCGAACTCCTCGCCCCACAGGTCGACGAGCTCGGGCACGTCCGCCGGGGAGAACAGCGACCAGTCGGCGTCCGCGTTGACCCGGCGCATGAACTCGTCGGGGATCCAGTGCGCGAGGTTCAGGTTGTGCGTACGCCGGGCGTCCTCACCGGTGTTGTCGCGCAGCTCCAGGAACTCCTCGATGTCCGCGTGCCAGGTCTCCAGGTAGACGGCGGCCGCGCCCTTGCGCCGGCCGCCCTGGTTCACGGCGGCGACGGAGGCGTCGAGCGTCTTCAGGAACGGCACGATGCCGTTGGAGTGCCCGTTGGTGCCGCGGATCAGCGAACCGCGGGCGCGGATGCGGGAGTACGAGAGCCCGATGCCGCCGGCGTGCTTCGACAGACGCGCGACCTGGTGGTAGCGGTCGTAGATCGAGTCCAGCTCGTCCAGCGGGGAGTCCAGCAGATAGCAGGAGGACATCTGCGGGTGGCGGGTGCCGGAGTTGAAGAGCGTGGGGGAGGAGGGCAGGTAGTCGAGCCGACTCATCAGCCCGTACAGCGCCGCGACCTCGTCCAGCGCGCGGGTGGAGTCGTCCTCGGCCAGGCCGCAGGCGACGCGAAGCATGAAGTGCTGCGGGGTCTCGATCACCTTGCGGGTGATCGGGTGGCGCAGCAGGTAGCGGGAGAAGAGGGTGCGCAGACCGAAGTAGCCGAAGCGGTCGTCCGCGTCCGCGTCGATGAGCGTGTCGAGCCGCTCGGCGTGCAGCCGGACGAACTCGGCGGTGCGGTCGGCGATCAGGCCCTCGTGGTGACCGACGGCGACCGAGGCGGAGAAGGAGTACGCGCCCTGTCCGGCCGCCTCGTCGGCGATGGTGATCGTCAGGAGCCGGGCGGCGAGCCGGGAGTACGCGGGGTCCTCGGCGATCAGACCGGCGGCCGCCTCCGTGGCCAGCTCGCGCAGCTCGGCCTCGTCCGAACCGGCGTTGCGGCCACGCAGCGCGGCGGCGGCGACCTTGCCGGGGTCGGTGTCGGGGAGATCGGCGGTGAGATCGGTCAGGGTCCGCAGAAGTACGGTCCCGGGTCCGTCGCTCTCGATCGCTGCGGCCGGATCGGCGGGCGCGATGGTCACGTGGGGGCTCTCCCTCGCTCGGCTCGGGGCCGGCGGGGGAAGGCGGGCGGCGGCGCGCCCGTACGCAGGGCAGCGCCGCGCCGCGGCCCACTCCGCGAGGCCCGGACGTCTGTGCACCCGGAACGGAAGGACCGGGCGCGCTGTCCACAGGTCTTCGGACTCGGCCGGCGTGCAAGCACACAGAAACCACACCGTTGCGGGACAGTTCCGGATTTGCACCGGATTCCCCTGCGAGGACAGCGAGCATGAGCATACATGTGGGGGGCGCTCCTCGAAGCACCCCCCACATGTTGTGTCGTTGGTGGCTCAGAGCTCCAGGCCGTACGTGTACAGGGGATCCATGTCGGCGAGCGGCTTCCAGTCCCGTTGGGGGGTGCGGACGAAGCCCATCCGCTCGTAGATCCGGTGCGCGGAGGCCATGTTCGGCTGGGTGGAGAGCACCAGCCGCCGGCATCCCGGGGTCTCCCTGGCCCGCTCCACACAGAACCGTACGAGTGCCTCGCCGACACCCCCGCCCCGCGCGCCCTTCGCCACGGCGAGCATCCGGAACTCGGCCTCGCCCTCGCCCGCGATGTCGGCCCACTCCCCGCCGCCCATGGCGAAGGTCACCCCGCCGAGGACCGTCCCGGCGCGGTCCACCGCCACCAGTACCTCCGCCTCGGCGTCCCGCCTGGCCACGTCCCGCAGCACGTGCAGATAGGAGTCGTCCTCGCCGAAGTCGAGGTGTCCGTCGTCGAGAAACGCGCGCGCGGTGACCTCGCCGAGGGCCTCGTACTCCTCGGGCCGTACCGCCCTGATGGTGAAGTCCATGGGTGAAGTCTGCCTCGGGGACACGGCGAAGGGCCCGGGGTTTCCTCTCGGAGACCCCGGGCCCTCGCGCGGACCGGAACGGTCAGTGACCGGCGCCGACCTTGGGGAGCGTCTTGACGCCCGCGTCGCCCGCGTCCGCCGTGTAGTCCGACGGAGACGTCTCGTCGACGCCCTCGGGGGCCTTGACGGCCTTCAGGACGAAGGTGAGGACGACGGTGACGATCACGTTGATCACGAAGGCGGTGAGACCGATGTAGCCGATCTCGCCGATGCCCGGGATCTCGGCGGACGAGCCGCCGAAGTGCTTCTGGGTCGGGCTGGCCACGCCGTACGCCGCCGCCGTGCCGTAGACCATGCCGACGGCCCAGCCGGCGAGCAGCGCCCAGCGGTGGAACCAGCGGGTGAACAGACCGCCGACCAGCGCCGGAAGGGTCTGCAGGATCCAGATGCCGCCGAGCAGCTGGAAGTTGATCGCCACCGTCTTGTCCATGGTGAGGACGAAGGCCAGCGCGCCGACCTTCACCAGGAGCGACACCAGCTTGGACACCTTGGTCTCCTGCTCCGGCGTGGCGTCCGGCTTCAGGAAGTCCTTGTAGATGTTGCGGGTGAAGAGGTTGGCGGCGGCGATCGACATGATCGCGGCCGGCACCAGCGCGCCGATGCCGATGGCGGCGAAGGCCACGCCCGCGAACCAGTCGGGGAACATGTTCTCGAACAGCTGCGGGATCGCGAGCTGACCGTTGGTCACCTTCACACCGGCGGCGATCGCCATGAAGCCGAGCAGCGCCAGCAGGCCCAGCATCAGCGAGTACAGCGGCAGGATCGTCGTGTTGCGGCGGATCACGTCACGGCTGCGCGAGGAGAGCGTCGCCGTGATCGAGTGCGGGTACATGAAGAGCGCGAGCGCGGAGCCGAGCGCGAGCGTCGCGTAGCCCCACTGGCCCATCTCGCCCGGCACCAGCGCACCGCGCGGCTTCTCGGTGGCGGGGTTGATCGTCGCGTACGCCTCGCCGGCCTTGGCGAAGATCTCGTCGAAGCCGCCCAGCTTGATCGGGATGTAGATGATCGCCACCGCGATGACGATGTAGATCAGCGTGTCCTTGACGAAGGCGATGAGCGCCGGAGCGCGCAGACCCGAGGAGTACGTGTACGCCGCGAGGACACCGAAGGCGATGAGCAGCGGCAGGTCCTTGATGAACCAGTGCGTGTTCTCGCCGCCGCCCACGCCCATCACGTCCAGGACGGCCTGGATGCCGACCAGCTGGAGCGCGATGTACGGCATGGTGGCGAGGATGCCGGTGACGGCGACCGCGAGCGACAGGCCCTTGGAGCCGAAGCGGCCGCGGACGAAGTCGGAGGTGGTGACGTAGCCGTGCTTGTGCGACACCGACCAGAGGCGGGGCAGGAAGGTGAAGATGAGCGGGTACACGAGGATCGTGTACGGGACGGCGAAGAAGCCGGCCGCGCCCGCCGCGTAGATGGCCGCCGGGACGGCGACGAAGGTGTACGCGGTGTAGAGGTCGCCGCCGAGCAGGAACCAGGTCACCCAGGTGCCGAACGAGCGGCCGCCCAGACCCCATTCGTCGAGGCTGTTCTCGTTCTCGGCTCTGCGCCAGCGCGAGGCGAGGAATCCCATGACCGTGACGGCCAGGAAGAAGAAGATGAAGACGGCGAGTGCGACGCCGTTCACGCCGTCCTTCACTTCGACGCACCTTCCTTGCGGGCGCGCTGGTCACGCTGCCACAGCTTGTAAGCGATCATGGTCAGCACGGTCGAGATGACGACCCAGGCCATCTGGTACCAGTAGAAGAACGGGATGCCGGCGAAGGTCGGTTCGACCTTCGCGTACGAGCTCACCCAGAGCATCGCCACGAATGGCGCGATCAGACAGAGCGCGACCACCACGCGGACCGGTGTGACGACCGGTTGTTTCCCTTGTGTCACTTCAGACATACGGCGACTCCGTCCCCTCGCTGAACACCATGGATCGCATGGATCACCTGCGTAATGCGCGTGAAATCTAGGGGACTGTTTCGCTCCATGGAACCCCCGTCCGAATAACGGACGGGTGTCGATCTGTGCGGCTCAGTGGAAGACGACAATGCCCCGACACTCCTCACGGATGTGCCGGGGCATCGGTTCACGCCGAAGTGGCGTGTTCTGCTCAGCCGTTGGGTCGCTGAAGCCTGGCCACGAACTTGTACCGGTCGCCGCGGTAGACCGACCGCACCCACTCGACCGGCTCGCCCTGCGCGTCCAGCGAGTGGCGGGAGAGCATCAGCATCGGCAGGCCCACGTCCGTACCGAGCAGGCCGGCCTCGCGCGGGGTGGCGAGGGAGGTCTCGATGGTCTCCTCCGCCTCGGCCAGATGAACGTCGTACACCTCGGCGAGCGCCGTGTAGAGCGAGGTGTACTTCACCAGCGACCGTCGCAGCGCCGGGAAGCGCTTGGCCGACAGGTGTGTGGTCTCGATCGCCATCGGCTCGCCGCTCGCGAGGCGCAGCCGCTCGATCCGCAGCACGCGTCCGCCCGGCGAGATGTCGAGCAGCCCGGCGAGTGTGTCGTCGGCGGTGACGTACCCGATGTCGAGCAGCTGCGAGGTGGGCTCCAGGCCCTGGGCGCGCATGTCCTCGGTGTACGAGGTGAGCTGGAGCGCCTGCGAGACCTTGGGCTTGGCCACGAAGGTGCCCTTGCCCTGGATGCGTTCCAGCCGGCCCTCGACGACCAGCTCCTGCAAGGCCTGGCGCACGGTGGTGCGCGAGGTGTCGAACTCGGCGGCAAGAGTGCGCTCCGGCGGGACCGGTGTGCCGGGCGGCAGGGTCTCCGTCATGTCGAGCAAGTGCCGCTTCAGTCGGTAGTACTTGGGTACGCGCGCGGTGCGGGTGGTGACTCCGCTGTCTTTCTCCGTATTGCCCGCGTCCGTGGCCATGGCCTGCCTTCCCGACTCCTGTGCTGCTGCCGTCACCGGCTCCTCCGTCTGTCGCGGCTCACATGGTGGCACGGACCGGTCACGGGTCGTCGCCCTCCCTCAGGTGTCGGTCCGATAACGGACGCGACTGCCCTTCTTATACACCCTTGACACCCCTAAAGGTCTAGGCCAAGCTCCGGGTACTGGTCTAAACCATTAAAGACCAGGTCCCAGCCCCACGAGCACTACTCGACGTATGTCTTCGCGCGGTGGGGGGGTTGCAGGCATCCCTGAGGAGGGTGGCGTGAAGCGCAAGCTCATCGCGGCGATCGGCGTCGCGGGCATCATGGTCGGCGTCGCGGCGTGTGGCGGTACCGACAAGAGCGGGGACAACGCCGGCGGAGACGCCAAGGAGCTGACCGTCTGGCTGACGGTCGACGCCCAGAACAACTGGCCCGATCTGGTCAAGGCCGCCGACGACGCGGTCACCAAGAAGCACCCGGGCATCAAGATCAAGCACGAGTACTACGGCTGGCCGGACAAGAACACCAAGCTCGACGCGGTGCTCGCCACGGACAAGGCCCCGGACGTTGTCGAGATGGGCAACTCCGAGATGATCAGCTACATGGCCAAGGGCGCCTTCGCCGAGGTCGACGCGTCGAAGTTCGAGAACTCGGACAAGTGGCTCGACGCCCTCAAGGACTCGGTCACCTACAACGGCAAGACCTACGGTGTCCCCTACTACGCCGGTGGCCGTGTGGGCACCTGGCGCAAGGACATCGCCGCCGAGGTCGGCGTGAAGGCCGCCCCGAAGACCTGGGCCGAACTGACCGCCGCGCTCGACGCCATCCAGAAGAAGAAGGGCGACAAGTTCAGCGCCTGGTACCAGCCGTCGCCCGACTGGTACGCCGCGATGTCCTTCGTCTTCGAGGCCGGCGGCTCCATCGCCAAGCAGGACGGCGAGACCTGGAAGTCGAACCTGTCCTCGGCGGAGTCCCTCAAGGGCCTCAACGAGTACAAGGCCATCCTCGACAAGTACATGCACGGCGACAAGACCAAGGACGAGGCCGACCGCCCGGTCGTCTTCGGTCAGGGCAACGCCGCCGCGATGTTCGCCGCCGGCTGGGAGGGCGCCACCGCGGCCGACCCGAAGACCGACAAGGTCGGCGGACTGGCCGACAAGCTCGAGAACTTCGTGATGCCCGGCCCGTCCGGCAAGAACCTCCCGGTCTTCCTCGGCGGCTCCGACCTGGCCATCCCGGTCAAGTCCAAGGCGCAGGGCGTCGCGGCCGAGTGGATCAACGCCTTCACCGGCGCCGAGGGCCAGAAGGGCCTCGTCGCCAAGGGCAACCTGCCCAACAACAAGGCGGACCTCGCCCCGCTGAAGAACGACCCGGCCACCACGGTCGCCGCCACGGCCGCCGAGTCCAGCTGGTTCGTCCCGACCGCTCCGGGCTGGGGTCAGGTCGAGAAGGCCCAGATCCTCAAGACGATGCTGATCGACATCGCGAACGGCAAGAAGTCGGTCGAGGCCGCCGCCAAGGACGCGGACGCCGCGATCGACAAGGTCATCAACACCAAGTGACCTATGAGCAGGGCCCCGTCGGTCACGACGACGGGGCCCTGCTTCCCGTACCACGAGAGGGATCGCTGAGGAGCACGGGATGAGTGCCGCAGACACAACCACCGCGAAGGTGCCGCCGGTGCGGCAATCGCCACCATCCGGCCCGCGGGCCGGTGCCCCGAAGCCGGGGAAGAAGCCCACCAACGGCGGAGGTGGAGTCCCCTGGCTCCTGCTCGCGCCATGCCTGCTCGTCCTGCTCCTGGTGCTCGGCTATCCGATCGTGCGCCTGGTCACCCTCTCCTTCCAGCACTTCGGACAGCCGCAGCTCTGGGGCTTCCAGGAGGCGGAATCGGCCGGCTTCTCCAACTTCGCCAAGATCCTCGGCGACAGCGAGTTCTGGACCGTCGTCCTGCGCACCGTGATCTTCACGGTCGGCGCGGTCGTCCTCACCATGGTCCTCGGCATGATGATCGCGCTGCTGCTGCAGAAGGTCTCCGGCTGGGTCAAGGCCCTCATCAACATCGTGCTCGTGGCGAGCTGGGGCATGCCCATCATCGTCGCCACCGCCATCTTCAAGTGGCTCTTCGACGCCGACTACGGCGTGCTCAACTGGCTGCTGAGCAGGCTGCCGGGCGTCGACATGATCGGCCACAACTGGTTCGCCAGCGGGCCGCAGGGCCTCGCCGTGATCATGCTGCTCGTGGTCTGGGGCGCCGTGCCCTTCGTCGTGATCACCCTGAGCGCCGGCCTCACCCAGGTCCCCAAGGAGCTCGAAGAGGCCGCCCGCCTCGACGGCGCCGGAGCCTGGGGCGTCTTCCGCTTCGTCACCCTGCCCATCCTCAAGCCGATCATCGTCATGCTGACGACCCTCTCGGTGATCTGGGACATGGGTGTCTTCCCGCAGGTCTACGTGATGCGCAACGGCCACCCCGAGGCGGAGTTCCAGCTGCTCACCACGTACTCGTTCGACAAGGCGTTCGTCGTCAACGACTACGGCACCGGCTCCGCGATCGCGCTCGTCACGGTCGTCCTGCTGCTCGGAGTGGTCGCCGTGTACATGCGTCAGATGCTCAAGATCGGAGAGGTGGAGTGACCACGACCACCGCGGCCCCCGCCGTCACCCGCCGCCGCAAGTCCAAGCTCGGCTGGAACCTCATCGGGCTCTTCGTCGTCGCGACGATCGGCTTCCCGGTCTACTGGATGCTGAACACGGCGTTCAAGCCGGCCAAGGACGCCATCGACCCCGACCCGCACTTCTTCCCCACGACCTTCACGCTCGAGAACTTCAAGCGCGCGCTGGAGATCGCGGACTTCTGGGGACCCGTCGGACGCAGCCTGATCGTCTCGTCCGCCGTCGTCCTGATCGGCATCGTCGTCGGCATGCTGGCCGCCCTGGCCATCTCCCGGTTCGCCTTCCGCGGCCGCAAGATCGTGATCGTCGGCATCCTGGCCGTCCAGATGGTCCCGCTGGTCGCGATGATCATCCCGGTCTTCCTCATGCTCAACGACCTCGGCCAGTACGACCGGCTCACCGGCCTGATCATCACCTACCTGACCTTCATCCTCCCCTTCACGGTGTGGACGCTGCGCGGCTTCATCGTCAACATCCCCAAGGAGCTGGAGGAGGCGGCCCAGGTCGACGGCTGCACCCGCACCGGCGCCTTCATCCGGGTCGTCTTCCCGCTGCTCGCCCCGGGCATGGTCGCCACCTCCGTCTACGGCTTCATCCAGGCGTGGAACGAGTACCTGTACGCGCTGATGCTGATGAGCCAGCAGAACCAGACGGCCACCGTCTGGCTCTCCAACTTCATCACGAAGAACGGCACGGAGTACGCCCCGATGATGGCGGGCTCCACCATGATGGCCGTCCCCATCGTGATCCTCTTCCTCCTCGTCCAGCGCAAGATGGCCGCCGGCCTGACGGCCGGCGCGGTGAAGGGATAACGCCGCCCCATGACCACACTCGTACGCGCCTCGGACACCCTGACCCGCGACGCGCTCACCGTCCTCCAGCCCGGCTTCTTGGGCACCACGGCGCCCGACTGGCTGCTCCGCAGGATCGGCGAGGGGCTCTCCTCCGTCGGCCTGTTCGGCCGGAACATCGCCTCCCCCGAGCAGCTCGCCCGGCTCACCGCGCAGCTGCGGGCCGAGCGTGACGACGTCCTCGTCGCCATCGACGAGGAGGGCGGGGACGTCACCCGCCTGGAGGTGCGGAACGGCTCCTCCTTCCCCGGCAACTACGCCCTGGGCTCCGTCGACGACGTGGACCTCACCCGCGCCGTGGCCGAGGAGCTCGGCCGCCGGCTCGCCGCGTGCGGGGTCGACCTCAACTGGGCGCCCTCGGCCGACGTGAACTCCAACGCCGACAACCCGGTCATCGGCGTCCGGTCCTTCGGCCCCGGCCCCGAACTGGTCGCCCGGCACACCGTGGCGTACGTCGAGGGCCTCCAGGCCGTCGGCGTGGCCGCCTGCACCAAGCACTTCCCCGGGCATGGCGACACCAACGTGGACTCCCACCACGCGATGCCCCGGATCGATGTGGATCTGGACACACTGCACGCCCGTGAGCTGGTACCTTTCCGCGCCGCGATCGCGGCGGGTACCAAAGCGGTGATGAGCGCGCATATCCTGCTCTCCGCGCTCGACCCGGACCGTCCGGCGACCTTGAGCCCGCAGATCCTGACCGGTCTGCTGCGCAAGGAGCTGGGCTTCGACGGGCTGATCGTCACCGATGGCATGGAGATGCAGGCCATCGCGTCGACGTACGGCATCGAGCGTGGATCCGTCCTCGCGATCGCCGCGGGCGCCGACGCCATCTGCGTCGGCGGCGGGCTGGCCGACGAGGACACCGTACTGCGACTGCGCGACGCGCTGGTCGACGCGGTACGGACCGGTGAACTGCCCGAGGAGCGGCTGGCCGACGCCGCGGCGCGTGTACGCGCCCTGGCGGCCTGGACCCAGGCGCACCGGGCCAGGGGGGCTGTATCGGGGCCGGGCGCGGCAGTGCAGGAGGGGACCGCGCCCGGCACCGAGATCGGACTGGTCGCCGCCCGCCGGGCCGTGAGGACGACGGGGGAGCGGCCGTACACCCCGGTCACCCGCGCTCCCTATGTCGCCGCCTTCACTCCGGTCGCCAACATCGCGGTCGGTGACGAAACACCGTGGGGTGTCGCGGCGGAGCTGGAGCGGTTGCTGCCCGGCACCGAGACGGGCGCCTACGACCGGCCCGCGGTGGACGAGGTCCTCGGCGCCGCGGGGGAGCGACGGATCGTCGCGGTCGTACGGGACGCCCATCGGCACCCTTGGATGACCGAGGCCCTGGACGCCCTTCTCGCGGTCCGGCCGGACACGGTCGTGGTGGAGATGGGCCTGAACGAGGCGGAGCCCCGCGGAGCCCTCCACATTGCCACGCACGGCGCGGCCAGGGTCTGCGGCCGGGCGGCGGCGGAGGTCATCGCCGGATTCTGAGACCGGCACGAGAGGGGCCCGGCACCTCAACCCGGTGCCGGGCCCCTCGTCGTGCGGGCGAAGCCCGAGCCAGGGGGTGGCTTGCCGATCAGGCCGGGCTCGCGGCGCTGATCGGCAGGACGCCTCCTAGATGCCCTGCCAGGAGGGCTTGTTGGCGAAGGTGTGGCGGAAGTAGTCCGCGAGCTTCAGCTTGGACGCTGCGGCCTCGTCCACGACGACCGTGGCGTGCGGGTGCAGCTGCAGCGCGGAGGCCGGTACGAGCGCGGCGACCGGGCCCTCGACGGTCTGGGCCACGGCGTCGGCCTTGCCCTCGCCGGTGGCCAGGAGGACCAGGTGGCGGGCCTCCAGGATGGTGCCGATGCCCTGGGTGATGACGTGGTGCGGCACCTGCTCGATGTCGTTGTCGAAGAAGCGCGCGTTGTCGACCCGGGTCTGCTCGGTGAGCGTCTTGATCCGCGTCCGGGAGGCGAGCGAGGAGCACGGCTCGTTGAAGCCGATGTGCCCGTCGGTTCCGATGCCGAGGATCTGCAGGTCCACACCGCCGGCGTCGCGCAGCGCCTGGTCGTAGGCCTCGCAGGCCGCCTGGACGTCCTCCGCCGCGCCGTCGGGCCCCATGAAGGCCTCCGGGGAGAGCCCGAGCGGCTCCACGACCTGGCGCAGCACGGTGGAGCGGTACGACTCCGGGTGCCCGGTGGGCAGTCCGACGTACTCGTCCAGCTGAGCGATCCGGGCGCGCGAGGCGTCCACGGAACCGGCCTTGACCTGGGCGATCAGGGCCTCGTAGATGGGCAGCGGAGTCGAACCCGTGGCGACGCCGAGCACGGCGTCGGGCTTGCGGCGCAGAAGACCGGCGATGCCGTCCGCGATGAGCTCTCCGCCTGCCGTGGCGTCCGGGACGATGACAACTTCCACGCTTTGCCTGCCGATCTGGTGAGGGGCTGGTGAGGGGCCTGGTGGTATAGACCAATCAAAGCTCAATCTAGCAGAGCCGAGGCCATCCGCTCAGGCCCTTCCAGTCGACGGACGGGACCCTCCTCATCGTCGAACGGCGGGGCCCGAGCAGCCACCGGAGCCCGCCCCGGTCAGGCGATCGAGCCTCCCGTGGCGTCGATCCACTGACCCGTCACCCAGCGTCCGTCGTGCGAGGCCAGGAAGGCCACCACGTCGGCTATGTCCGCGGGTGTGCCGACCTTCCCGAGCGCGGACAACGCCGCCGCGCCCGCCCACGCCTCTTCGTTCCCCCGCAGCCAGTCCGCGTTGACGTCCGTGTCCACGATCCCCGGCGCCACCGCGTTCACCGTGATGCCCCGTGCGCCCAGCACCTTGG
The DNA here is from genome assembly GCF_042264065.1 of Streptomyces sp. NPDC056222. Classification (NCBI taxonomy): domain Bacteria; kingdom Bacillati; phylum Actinomycetota; class Actinomycetes; order Kitasatosporales; family Streptomycetaceae; genus Streptomyces; species Streptomyces sp. NPDC056222. Next base: position 30,057 of record NZ_JBHJTL010000072.1, read on the forward strand.
AGAGGTAGCGGGTGAAGGTGTCCAGGGCGCTCTTGGACATCGCGTACGCGATCAGTTCCGGCATCATCGCGGCGTGGCTCAGCCCGGTGGAGATGTTGACGATCCGACCCCCGTCGCGCAGCCGCTCGGCGCCCTGCTGCGCCAGGAAGAACGGGGCCTTCGTGTTCACCGCGAAGAGCCGGTCGTACTCCGCCTCGTCGATCGTCGCGAACGGACGCGAGGCCCCGATCCCCGCATTGTTGACGAGGATGTCGAGCCCGTCCGCGTGGGCGTCGAACCGCTCCCAGAGCGCCGTCGCGTCCCCCGGCGGTCCCAGCTCCTGACCGATCGCGAACGCCTCGCCGCCGGCCGCCTCGATCGCCGCGACCGTCTCCTTCGCCGCCGTCTCGTTGGCTCCGTAGTGCACCGCCACTCGCGCGCCGTCCCGCCCGAGCCGCTCCGCGATACCCCGCCCGATGCCCCGGCTGCCGCCCGTGACCAGTGCCGTCTTCCCCTTGAGCGCACCCATCGGACGCCCCCCTTATTTCCATAGTGGTCGTTACAGAAAGAACCGTAGCACCGTTCCGTAACGGCCGCTATAGAATCCGTCCCATGACGACCAAGCAGCGCGGCCGCCCCCGCTCCTTCGACCGCCTCACGGCGCTGGAGCAGGCCACGATGGCGTTCTGGGAGCACGGGTACGAGACCACCTCCGTCTCCGACCTCACGCGCGCCATGGGCATCAGCGCGCCCAGCCTCTACGCGGCTTTCGGAGACAAGAAGGCGCTGTTCGAGGAGGTCGTGCAGGCATACGCCGTCAGTTACGGCGCGTACGGCGGCCTGGCGTTCGAGGAGGAGCCGACGGCGCGCGGTGCGTTCGGCCGGATGCTCGTGGAGGCGGCGGACGTCTTCACCGACCCGTCCCATCCGCGCGGCTGCCTGATGATCTCCGCGGCGATCAACTGCTCGACCCCGGAGGTCGAGGAGGCGCTGCGCGAGCGGCGCAACAGCAATCTGGCGTCGTTCGAGGCCCGGATCCGGCAGGGCGTCGACGCGGACGAGCTCCCGGCGGACACCGACGCGGGCGCGCTGGCGCGGCTGTACGGGGCCGTCATCCAGGGCATGTCCCAGCAGTCCAGGGACGGTGCGACCAAGGCGGAGCTGGAGGCCGTGGCGGCGGCGGCGATGCTGGCGTGGCCGGCGCCGGCGCGGAACTGAAGCGAGGGGCGACGGCCCCGGAAACACCCGCGGGCTACGGCGCCCGACGGGACCCTCAACCCGTCCGGCACCGCAGCCCGGAGTTGCCCGGCCGGGGGTGTGCGGTCCCTCGGCCGTATGGGAGGTCTCGGCGCAGTCAGGGCAGAGAGCGCCGGGTACCTCGTCCACCCTCCTGTGCGGGGAGGGCGGAGGTCTTCATGGAAACTGGTGCACCGTCATTGTGGACTAGACCATTCTCGTCTGTCCATCCACATGCACACGGTGTTTCCCGGCCCATCCTCCAACACGAACGCCGGGAGATCCAGGTTCATCGTGTCTCAATTCCGCAGGTACGCTCGCACCTGTGCCCTCCATGAACGACCTCGTCCGCCAGCACACCGCTCTGAGTGAGTCCGACCTCGAGTGGCTCCACCTGCTGGTCTCGGAGTGGCAGCTGCTCTCCGACCTCTCCTTCGCGGACCTCGTGCTCTGGGTTCCCACCCTCGACGGCACGCGGTACGTCTCCGTGGCCCAGATGCGGCCCAACACCGGCCCCACCTCCTACCAGGACGACATGGTCGGCCACCTCGTCCCGCGCGGCCGCCGCCCGCTCCTGGACGCCGCCCTCGACGAGGGCCGGATCGTGCGCGAGGGCGACCCCGAGTGGCGCGAGGAGGTCCCGGTACGGGTCGAGTCCATCCCCGTACGCCGCGAGGGCCGGGTCCTCGGCGTCATCGCCCGCAACACCAATCTGCTCACCGTGCGGACCCCGTCCCGGCTGGAGCTCACGTACCTCCAGTCCGCCTCGGACCTGGCCCAGATGATCGCCGCCGGCAGCTTCCCCTTCCCCGGCGAAGCGGTCGACATGGACGCCTCACCGCGCGCCGGCGACGGCCTGATCCGGCTCGACGCCGACGGCATCGTCCAGTACGCCTCGCCCAACGCCCTCTCCGCGTACCACCGGCTCGGCCTCGCCGCCGACCTCGTCGGTCAGCACCTCGGCCAGATCACCGCCGAACTCGCCCCCTCCCGTGGCCCCGTCGACGAGGCCCTGGTCAAACTGGCCTCCGGCTACGCCCCCCGCGAGGCCGAGGTCGAGGGCAACGGCGGTGTGATCCAGCTGCGGGCGATCCCGCTCAAGCCCAAGGGCACCCGCATCGGTTCGCTCGTGCTGCTCCGGGACGTCACCGAACTGCGACGCCGCGAGCGAGAGTTGATCACCAAGGACGCGACCATCCGGGAGATCCACCACCGGGTGAAGAACAACCTCCAGACGGTGGCCGCGCTGCTGCGCCTCCAGGCGCGCCGGATGGACTCCGACCGTGGGCGCGAGGCCCTCAACGAGGCCGTGCGCAGGGTCGGTTCGATCGCCATCGTGCACGAGACGCTCTCCCAGAACCTGGACGAGCGGGTGGAGTTCGACGAGATCGCCGACCGGGTGATCGCGATGGTCGCCGAGATCTCGCCGGGCAAGGTGACCTGCCGGCGCAACGGCCGCTTCGGCATCCTCGACGCCGAGGTGGCCACCCCGCTGTCCATGGTTCTCACCGAAGTGCTGCAGAACGCCCTGGAGCACGCCTTCGCGCAGGGGGAGCAGGGCACGGTCGAGGTCACGGCCGTCCGCGGCGAACCCCGCGCCGACGCCCGACTGCTGATCACCGTCCGGGACGACGGCCGCGGTCTGCCCGAGGGCTTCGACCCGCAGCGCGCCGGCAACCTCGGCCTGCAGATCGTGCGGACCCTGGTCGAGGGGGAGTTGGGTGGCACGTTCGACATGCAGCCGGGCGCGGAGCGCGGGACCAAGGTCGTGCTCGACATCCCCGTACAGCCGCAGAAGTAGGCACGCGCGCGGGGTCGGAAGGTGTGAACACAGCAGCGAGCCCCGGACCGAAGAGATCGGTCCGGGGCTCGAATGCTTTGGGTTACTGCTGCGCGCTGCGGCTCGTGGGCGGTGATTGCGTACGCGATGTACGCGCCGCTTGCCTCAGGCTTTCAGGGTGTTCAGGCGCTGGCGTTGCGCGCCCGGTTGCGAGCGGCACGGCGCTTCATCGCGCGGCGCTCGTCCTCGCTGAGGCCACCCCAGACGCCGGAGTCCTGGCCGGACTCGAGCGCCCACTGCAGGCACTGCTCCATGACGGGGCAGCGGCGGCAGACGGCCTTGGCTTCCTCGATCTGCAGCAGCGCAGGACCGGTGTTGCCGATGGGGAAGAACAGCTCGGGGTCTTCCTCACGACAAACGGCGTTGTGACGCCAGTCCATGGCTGCTACCTCTCTAGGGTGTTACAAGCTGGTTGCTTGTGAATGTGAACGCTTTCACGAATCCCCCCGTAAGTGAAGGGCCGACTGCCAGATGAACTGGTGTGGTCCTTGGACTGAGGAGGGGTTCTGGCTCTCAGTGGAGGCCGGTGTTGCGGGCCGTCCCGATCGCCAAGAAGAGACTCGCAAACCTCGGCAGCGGATACAACCCCTTCCGGAAAGTTTTTTTTGATTCCTCGGTGTCGACTAGGTCACAGCCGTACTTCTAAGGGGTGGATGACAGCCTAAACGTTCGAGTGAAAGGACTTTGGGCCCTTCCACTCACACAATCACACGCAGTGCACGGCGAACGCCTGTGAACGTCACGCTCGTACGCAGTCCGAGGTGGTCTCCGTCCATCTGCAGAGGGAGCGGAACCTTCGAATGCAAGGTGAAGTCGGTCAGGTCGTGCAGAGACAGGGCGTGCTTGCCGTGGGGGCCCCGCTCGGGGGACGAAGTGAGCAGCTGGGTGGCGTACCGGGCCACCGCCGGGGTCGAGAGCCGGCTCAGTCCGAGGACGTCCAGGGCGGTCTCGAAGGATGCCTCCGGGGACGCGTACACCGGGCGATTGCCCAGGTAGGTCCAGGGGGAGGTGTTGCAGATTATCGACAGGACCAGACCCTCGACCGGGTCGTGTCCGGGGCGGTCCAGGGTGATCGTGCCGTGCCGCCGGTTCGACTCCCCCAGGAACTGGCGGACCACCTGGCGCAGGTACAGCGCATGGGTCGAACGCTTCCCGCGCTCCCGCTGCTGTTCGACTCGCCCGATGACACTGGCGTCGAATCCGAAGCCGGCGCAGAAGGTGAACCAGCGGGCCGGCACCCCCTCGTCGTCCGTTCCCGGGGTCCCGGACGCGAGCCCGAGGCTCACTGTGCGTGCTCGGCGCTCACGAAGCGCGTCGAGCAGCGCGCCGGTCGCCTCGACGGCGTCGTTGGGCAGACCCAGCGCGCGGGCGAAGACATTGGTGGACCCGCCGGGCACCACCGCGAGACCGGGGAGCCGGTCCGGGTCCGGCCCGTCGTGCAGCAGCCCGTTCACGACCTCGTTCACCGTGCCGTCGCCACCCAGGGCGACGACCATGTCGATGTCGGCGGAGTCCGCGGCCCGGCGGCCGAGGTCGCGGGCATGGCCGCGGTACTCGGTGGTGACGGCCTCCAGCTTCATCTCGCTCGCGAGCGCGTGGATGAGAACGTCACGCGTGCGCGCACTGGTGGTGGTGGCTGCCGGATTGACCACGAGAAGTGCGCGCATGGCCGCCAGCGTACCTACCCGGCGGTACCGATCCCAGTCGCGGCCACCTGCCGGACAGCTGCGCAGCGGGCCCCGGCTACCCTGCCAGGTATGAGCAGTACGGAGCAGACTCCCCGCCCTGTCCGGTTGACCGCCGCCGCGGCGGTGGCCGGTGTCGAGGCCCTCGCGCTGGTGATCGGGGGCGTGTACGTGCTCGTGACCGGGCTCACCGGCAACCCCGACAGCCTGACCCAGGCGGTCACCGGCGGGGCGACGCTGATCGCGCTCGGTCTGATCCCGGGAGCGGCGGCACGCGGTCTGCTGCTGCGCCGGGGATGGAGCCGCGGCCCCGCGATCATCACCCAGATCCTGGCGCTGCCGGTCGCCTGGCAGCTCCTCCAGGCGAACAGCGCCATGATCCCGGCCGGCATCGCCCTCGCGGTCCTCGCCGTGACCGGCCTCGTGCTCCTGGTGAACCCGGCGACGACCGAGGCCCTGGGCATCGGCCGTCGCGGCGAGGCGTAACGCCCGCGTCGGGCTCTGCCGGCGGGCCCTCGGCCCGCCGGTGTGGTGACTACTCCTCCACGAGGAGCTTCTCCCGGAGCTGCGCCAGCGTGCGGGCCAGCAATCGGGAGACGTGCATCTGCGAGATGCCGACCTCCTGCGCGATCTGCGACTGCGTCATGTTGCCGAAGAAGCGCAGCAGCAGGATCCGCTTCTCCCGGGGCGGCAGGTCCTCCAGGAGCGGCTTGAGCGACTCGCGGTACTCGACGCCCTCCAGGGCCTCGTCCTCCGCGCCCAGCGTGTCCGCGACCGCCGGCGACTCGTCGTCCGTGTCCGGGACGTCCAGCGAGAGCGTCGAGTAGGCGTTCGCCGACTCCAGGCCCTCCAGGACCTCCTCCTCCGAGATCCCGAGCCGCTCCGCCAGCTCGTGCACCGTCGGCGAGCGGCCGTGCAGCTGGGAGAGCTCCGCCGTCGCCGTCGTCAGCGAGAGACGCAGCTCCTGCAGACGGCGCGGCACCCGGACCGCCCAGCCCTTGTCCCGGAAGTGGCGCTTGATCTCACCGACGACCGTCGGAGTCGCGTACGTCGAGAACTCGACGCCCCGCTCCGGGTCGAACCGGTCCACCGACTTGATCAGGCCGATCGTCGCCACCTGCGTCAGGTCGTCGAGCGGCTCACCCCGGTTGCGGAAGCGCCGGGCCAGGTGCTCGACCAGCGGCAGATGCATCCGTACCAGCTGATTGCGCAGCTCCGCCTTCTCGGCAGAGCCTTCCGGGAGCTTGCGCAACTCGATGAAGAGCGCGCGCGCCCCGCTCCGGTCGTGCGGATCCGGAGCCTCGCGCGGCTCGGGCGTCTCCAGAACCTCCCGGACACCCTGATGCGCCTCCGGAGCCTTCTGGGACTCGTGCGCCTCCGGCGCCTCCCGCGGCTCGGAAACCTCGTTGTGCTGCTGGTGCTCGCTCATGTGGACCGCCTGCTCCGTAGCGACCTCGACCTCGACCTCCGGATGCGGCCGCGCCTGCTGCTCAGGGATGCCGGCCGTCGCGTCCCCGCTCCTCACGCCGGGCCTGGCCCCGCGCCGCGCTGTTTGTACAGGCTGATGGAGACGGTGCGGTCCTCCGCCACGGACGACTCGACCTTCCCGGCCAGTGCGGAGAGCACGGTCCACGCGAAGGTGTCCCGCTCCGGCGCCCGTCCGTCGGTCGTCGGGGCCGACACCGTCACGTCGAGCGAGTCGTCGACCAGGCGGAAGACGCAACTCAGTACGGACCCCGGTACGGCCTGCTGGAGCAGGATGGCGCACGCCTCGTCGACCGCGATCCGCAAGTCCTCGATCTCGTCGAGGGTGAAGTCCAAGCGCGCCGCGAGACCGGCCGTGGCCGTACGCAGCACGGACAGGTAGGCACCCGCAGCGGGCAGCCGGACTTCCACGAAGTCCTGGGTCCCGGGCTCGCCTGCGATCTGGGACACCCTCACCTCCAAGGTGGCACAAGCTCATTCGGGGCCCGAGGGGAGAAAGCCCCCCGAACCGGGCGGTGCGCAGTCGGTTGCACAATCCGCCGTGACGCTATCGCGATCCATCCTGCCGTGTCGCCGTGGGTCCTTGGCGGGACCCCGTCCCCGTCTGTCACTCATGGTAAGGCCACGAGTACGGACAGTGGCTAGGGGTCTGCGGGGCCCAATTGCGCGGCGACCGGCAGTCGATCGCCGGGGTGTCGTACCCAGCCCTCAGACGATCGAACCGTCCACGAAGCACCAGCGCCAGCGTTCGTTCGGTTCGAAGGTCCGCATCACGGGGTGCCCGGTGGTCGAGAAGTGCCCGGTGGCGTGCCGCCCCGACGAGGAATCGCAGCATCCCACGTGCCCGCAGCTGAGGCAGAGCCGCAGCTGGACGGGGTGCGTGCCGTCCGCCAGGCACTCGGGACAGGTGTCGGTCAGCGGCACCGGTTCGGGGCGCGGCATTGCGGCAACGTGCGGGCACTCGCTCATGATGGCCAGGTTACGTGGTGGAACGAAGACGGGGACGGGGCCGAGGGATGGACGCACTGCAGCTGGTGGGACTCGTCGCGGCGAGCGCCGTGGTGGCGGGCCTGGCCCGCCGGACACCCGTACCGGCGCCACTGCTTCTGGTGGCCGCCGGTCTCGCCGCGTCGTACGTCCCCGGGGTCCCGGACTACACCCTCGACCCGCACATCATCCTTCCGCTCATCCTGCCCCCGCTCCTCTACACGGCGGCGGTGGACTCCTCGTACCTCGATCTGCGGGCCAACATCCGGCCCGTCGCCCTGCTCTCGGTCGGGTACGTCCTCTTCGCCACCGTGGCCGTCGGCTGGCTCGCGTACGTCCTCGTCCCGGACCTGCCGCTGACCGCCGCGCTCGTGCTGGGCGCGGTCGTCGCGCCGCCGGACGCGGTCGCGGCGACCGCGATCGCCCGCAAGCTGGGGCTGCCGAACCGGATCACCACCATCCTCCAGGGCGAGTCCCTGGTGAACGACGCCACCGCCATCACCGCCTTCAAGGTCGCGCTCGCCGCGGCGGTCGGGGAGGGCATCAGCTGGGCGGGCGGCATCGGCGAGTTCGCGCTGGCGGCGATCGGCGGGATCGGCGTCGGTCTCGTCCTGATGGTCCCCATCCACTGGCTCCGCTGCCGGCTCGGCGAGGCCCTGCTGCAGAACACCCTCTCGCTGCTGATCCCCTTCATCGCCTACGCGGCGGCCGAGGAGGTCGGCGCCTCCGGAGTCCTCGCGGTGGTCGTCGTCGGCCTCTTCCTCGGACACCGCAACTGGCAGGTGGACTTCGCGACCCGCCTCCAGGAGGAGGCCGTGTGGAAGATGGTCGCCTTCATCCTGGAGTCCGCCGTCTTCGCCCTGATCGGGCTGCAGTTGCCGTACGTCGTCCAGGGCCTCGGGCGCTACGGGATCGCCGAGGCGATCTGGTACGCCGTGGGCGTGTTCGTCGCGGTGGTCGTGGTCAGGTTCGTCTGGGTCTACCCGGCCACCTTCCTGCCCCGATGGCTGTCCGAGCGCATCAGGGAGCGCGAACCGGGGGTGGACTGGAGGGCGCCGCTGATCGTCGGCTGGGCCGGGATGCGGGGTGTCGTCTCCCTCGCCATCGCCTTCTCGATCCCGGTGGCGACGGACGGCGTGGAGTTCCCCGCACGCAACCTCGTCCTCTTCCTCACCTTCACGACCGTGATCGGGACGCTCGTCGTCCAGGGCCTCACACTGCCGCCGCTCATCAGGATCCTGAAGCTGCCGGGCCGCGACACGTACCAGGAGACCCTGGCGGAGGCCCAGGCCCAGAGCGAGGCGTCCCGCGCCGCGGAGGAGCGTCTCGACGCCCTGCTGAGCGACGAGCGCAACGCCCTGCCCCAGCCGCTGGCCGAACGGCTCCGCACCGTCCTGGAACGGCGCCGCAACGCGGTGTGGGAACGCCTCGGCGCGGTCAACGAGGTCACCGGGGAGACGGTGGACGACACCTACCGGCGGCTGGCGCGGGAGATGATCGACGCCGAGCGCGAGGTCTTCGTGCAGCTCCGGGACGAGCGCCGCATCGACGACGAGATGATGCGCACCCTGCTGCGCCGACTGGACCTGGAGGAGGCGGCGGCCTACCGCGAGGAGGCCGGCTGAGGTCAGGACGGGCTGCCCGTGACCACCGCCGCGACGGTCACGCCCGGGGCGAACGCGCCCTCCTCGGCCAGGGTGACGAGTCCGTGGAGCATTTTGGCCACATACAGCCGCTCGATGGCGAGTCCATGCCGCGCTTCGAAGTCGTGCGCGAACGCGTCCAGGGCGGGGGTCGTACGGGCGTAGCCGCCGCCGTGGAAGCGCTCGTCGAGGCTCCAGTCGCCGCGGGGGCCCCCGAAGGCGGCGTGTTGGAGGGCGCGTATCTCGTCGCCGAGGAAGCCGCCTCTGAGGACCGGGACGCCGAGGGCCTTCTGCCCGGGGCCCAGGCCGGCCGCCAGGCCCGCCAGCGTGCCTCCTGTGCCGCAGGCGACGGCGACCAGGTCGGCGGCCCCGCGCAGTTCGCGTCCGAGCTCCACGCAGCCCCGCACGGCGAGGGCGTTGCTGCCGCCCTCGGGGACGACGTACGGGGCGTCCATGGCGGCCCCCGCGGCCCGGTTCGCCTCGGCCGCGAGCCCCAGGATGCGCGCCAGCACCGCCGGATCCGTCTTGGCCCGGTACGTGGACCGGTCCACGAACACCAGCCGCATCCCGTCCGCCGCGCACCGCGCCAGCGAGGGGTTCAGCGGGCGGCCGGCCAGCTCGTCCCCCCGTACGACCCCGATCGTGCCGAAGCCGAGCAGTCGCCCGGCGGCCGCCGTGGCACGCAGATGGTTCGAGTACGCGCCGCCGAAGGTGAGCACGGGGCGGCCGTCGGCCTCGCGCAGATTGAGCGCCAGCTTGCGCCACTTGTTGCCCGGCAGGTCCGGGTGGATCAGATCGTCGCGCTTGAGCAGCAGCCGCAGGCCCCGGCGGGTGAACCGCTCGTCCTCGACCGCCTCCAAGGGGGACGGGAGCCGGGGCCGCAGCCGGGAGAGGTCGAACGCGTTCACCCGGCCATTGTCTACCGAAGGCGTTCCGCGATCCGCTCCCGCATCGAGGCCATGGTGAAGCCGCGCGGATCCACCTTGCCCGGCTGCCACTCCAGGTGGCCGATGACCGAGCGGTGGGTCCATCCGTGCACCCGGCACACGGCCGCCGCGGCCTTCTCGATCGCCTCCAGCTGGACCTTCGGCCACGGGTCCTTGCCGTCCCCGAGGTTCTCGCACTCGAAGCCGTAGAAGTGGCGGTTGCCGTCCGTCGTGGCCTCGTTGTCCGGTGGGAGGCGCTGCTCGGCGATGACCGCGCGCAGGACGTCGTCGTCACCGGCCCCGGCGTGATTGGCGCGGCCGTAGCCGACCAGGTGGACCCTGCCGTCCTTGGCGATCACGCCGTGGCAGAGCGGCCCGGGCAGCGTGCTGTGGCCGTCCCTGCAGAGCCGGACGGTGTTCGCGGTGCCCCGGGTGACGGTGTGGTGGGTCATCACGCCGTGGACGGGGCCCCAGGGGCCCTTGTGGTTGCGGTTGTGTGTGCGCCAGTCGCCGACCTGGACGACCGTCAGGCCCTCGTCGCGCAGCGCGTCGAGGAACCTGCTCGCGGACATGGGTGGGGCCATGACCGACTCCTTCGGATAAGCGGAACGGGACGGAACCGAATACCGGAGTACCGGAGTACTCGGCTCCGGGCCACCCGTTCGGGCTGTGTGCGAGCCGATCCGGACACTGCGCCACGAGGGGTACGGAGGCGTGCTGTTCGAGTGGAAACCGGGTGACATGCCCAGCCCGAGGTGATCCACTCCCACTCATTTGTGTAATGGCGCGGGCACTCTCCGTGCTGAAAGGCTTCCTCTCGCAGCTCAGTCATATCGAGAGGGAGTTCCATGTCCGTTGGTTCGGTTGGCGACGAGGTCCGCGCGGAACAGGCAAGCCCGCAGCAGAGTCTCGGTACCGCCGCCGCGCGGAACCTGGCGACCACCACCAAGTCGGCCCCGCAGATGCAGGAGATCACCTCCCGGTGGCTGCTGCGTGCGCTGCCGTGGGTGCAGGTCCAGGGCGGTACGTACCGGGTGAACCGGAGGCTCAGCTACTCCGTGGGTGACGGCCGCGTCACCTTCGTGCAGACCGGAGAGCGTGTCGCGGTGATCCCCGCCGAACTCGGCGAACTCCCGGCGCTGCGCGGCTACGAGGACGAGGAGGCGCTCACCGAGCTCGCGTCGCGGTGCCGCCAGCGCCAGTACGCGCCGGGAGAGGTGATCGCCACCGCCGGCGAGCCCACCGACCGCGTGCACCTCCTCGCGCACGGCAAGATCGAGCAGATCGGCGAGGGGCCGTACGGCGACGAGGCGATCCTCGGAGTCCTCGCCGACGGCGCCTACTTCGGCGACAGCTCGCTGACCCACGAGGACGCCACCTGGGAGTGGACCGCCCGCGCGGCCACCACCTGCACGGTTCTCGAGCTGACTCGCGACGACGTCCGCAACCTCGCCGAGCGGGCCGGGTCGCTCGCCGCCCACCTCGCGGGCGTGGCCGCTCTGCCCCACCAGCGCACCAACAGGTACGGCGAGGCCGAGATCGACCTCTCCGCCGGCCACGTCGGCGAGGCGGTCGTCCCGCACACGTACGTGGACTACGACGCCTCCCCGCGCGAGTACGAACTGTCCGTCGCGCAGACCGTGCTGAAGGTCCACAGCCGCGTCGCCGACCTGTACAACCAGCCGATGAACCAGACCGAGCAGCAGTTGCGGCTCACGGTCGAGGCGCTGCGTGAGCGCCAGGAGCACGAGCTCGTCAACAACCGGGAGTTCGGTCTCCTCTCCAACTGCGACTACGGACAGCGGCTCCAGCCGCACGACGGCGTGCCCAGCCCGGACGACATGGACGAACTCCTCTCGCGCCGACGGGGCTCCAAGATGTTCCTCGCCCACCCGCGCGCCATCGCGGCCTTCGGGCGCGAGTGCAACCGGCGGGGCCTCGTCCCCGAGTCCATCGAGATCAACGGCAACCGGATCCCGACCTGGCGCGGGGTGCCGATCTACCCGTGCAACAAGATCCCGGTCTCGGACGCCCGGACCACGTCGATCATCTGTATGCGTACGGGCGAGTCCGACCAGGGCGTGATCGGCCTCCACCAGACGGGCATCCCGGACGAGATCGAGCCGAGCCTGTCCGTCCGCTTCATGGGGATCGACGAGCAGGCGATCATCTCCTACCTGGTCACGGCCTACTACTCGGCGGCGATCCTCGTGCCCGACGCGCTGGGAGTCCTGGAGAACGTGGAGGTCAGCCGCTGGCGCTGACCTCGCCGATCCGGAGAACCAGAGAACCGGAGAACCGGAGAACCGGAGAATCGCCGATCCGGGGCGGGGGGC
>NZ_JBHJTL010000073.1:0-42154 GCF_042264065.1 Streptomyces sp. NPDC056222
GCCGACAAGGCGCGGGCCCCCTTCTCCGTGGCGTCGGGCGGTGTCCGGCGGATCGGTGCCGGACAGGACGCGGCGACCGGCGCCAGGCGGCCCCAGCCCCTGGGGGACGGCCGGCCTGCGGGGCGCGCCGGCCCCTGGGGGACGCGCCGCAAGGTGCCGTGCCGCGGCCGACGTCGTACCTAGCCGACGTCGTACCTAGGGGTTCGGGCCCGTCGCCACCGGGCGGGTGGGGTCGTTGGACCACTCCGACCAGGAGCCGGCGTAGAGGGCCGCGGGGATGCCGGCGATCGTCAGGGCCAGCACCTCGTGCGCGCCCGAGACGCCCGAGCCGCAGTAGACGCCCACGGCTTCGCTCCCGCCGTCGCCCTCGCCCGCGCCGAGCTTCGAGAAGCGCGCCGCCAGGGCCTCCGCGGACAGGAAGCGGCCGTCCGCGTCCACGTTCTCCGTCGTCGGTGCCGACACTGCGCCCGGGATGTGGCCGCCGACCGGGTCGATCGGCTCCACGTCGCCCCGGTAGCGCTCCGCCGCCCGTGCGTCGAGGAGCAGGCCGGAGCGTGCCAGCGCCGCCGCCCCGTCCGCGTCGAGCAGACCGACGGCGCCCGGCTCCGGCGCGAAGTCGCCCGGCTCGGGGGTCGGGGTCTCCTTCGACAGGCCGTGGCCCGCCGCCGTCCACGCCGCCAGCCCGCCGTCCAGGACCCGCACGCGCGCGTGCCCCGTCCAGCGCAGGAGCCACCAGGCGCGGGCCGCGCCCCACCCGAGCCAGTCGTCGTAGACGACGACCGGGGTGTCGGCGGAGACACCAGCCCGGCGCATCGCCGCTCCGAAGGCCGCCGGGTCCGGCAGCGGGTGCCGCCCGCCGCTCCCGGGCGGACCGGCCAGCTCCGTGTCCAGGTCCACGAAGACCGCGCCGGGGATGTGCCCGGCCTCGTACGCGGGCAGCCCGGGCGGGCCGCCGAGCTGCCAGCGGACGTCCAGCAGTACCGGGGGCCTGGCCCCGGCCGACTCGCTCACGAGTTCGCTTGCGGTGATGATGGGCTTCATGGGTGCCATCCTCGCGCAGCACACCCTGTCTCGGACCATGGCGTAGCTCCGGAACGGCGGCACGGCATCACAGGACCGCGAGGACCCGGCCCGGCGATCCAGGCATCCTCGCGCGGGATCGCGCCAAAGAACGGCGCGGCCCTGGCGCGCTGCACGCCCGGTGGTGCGAGCATCTGCACGGAGGCGCGCGACCCAGCGCGCGTACGGCAGGTGAACGGCGGGCAGTAATCCGCTGCGGTCCCCGGGGCCCCGCCCCCACCGCCCGTACGCGCTCGTGCGCACGGCTTGTCCCCCCGTACGGCCACGACGATGGTCCGAGGAGAGAGTGACGATGACCGAGGCGACTCGGCGCACACCCGGTACACCCTGTTGGGTGAGCCTGATGGTGCACGGGCTTGACGCGACACAGGAGTTCTACGGCGCGCTCTTCGGGTGGGAGTTCGTTCCCGGCCCCCAGCAGCTCGGCCCGTACGTCCGCGCGCTGCTCGACGGCAGGGAAGTGGCGGGTATCGGCCAGCTGCCGCCCGACCGGCATCTGCCGGTCGCCTGGACGACGTACCTGGCCACGGACGACGCGGACGAGACGGCGGAGTCCATCCGCTGCTGCGGCGGGACGGTCGCCGTCGGCCCGCTCGACGCGGGCGACGCGGGGCGGATGGCGATCTGCTCCGACCCGACGGGCGCGGTCTTCGGTGTCTGGCAGGCCGGGGCACACCTCGGCACGGCGGTCGCGGGCGCGCCCGGCACCCCGGTGTGGAACGAACTCCTGACGTACGAGACGTCGGCGGTCGGCAAGTTCTACCGGACGGTGTTCGGGTACGAGGTCGAGCCGGTCGTCTCCGCCGACCTCGACCGTCTGACCCTCCATCTGGAGGGCCGCCCGGTGGCCTCTCTGCACGGCGTCGGCACGGCGCTGCCGCGCGACCGGGGCGCGCACTGGATGACGTACTTCGAGGTCTCCGACACGGACGCGGCCGCCCGCCTGGTCACCGAGCTGGGCGGCCAGGTCCTCAAGCCGCCCAGGGAGGGCACGGCGGGCCGACTCGCCCTGGTCACCGACCCGGAGGGCGCGGTCTTCACCATCGTCCGCTCGGCGCGCGGCTGAGAGGCACCCCGAGCGGCCCGCTCCTTCCGGTCAGCTCCGGCCGCTGCGGACCAGACTCCGGCGGAGCCGGGACGCGCCCCGCCGCACGTCGCCGCCGGGCAGTCCGAGTTCGGTCAGCCGCTCCCGCGGGAAGTACCGCTCCGTGCCGCCGTCGCCCTGGAGCGCCTTGAGGAACTCGGCCGTCCCGGGGCGCAGCAGCGGGTGGAGTCTCGGCTGCATGCAGTAGCCCACGGCGCGTACGAGCGGGGTCAGGGTCGCCGGCGCCGCGCCGGGCACGGCCGGGCCGTCGCCCGACTCCAGGTCCGGCACGACATGGTCCACGACGGTGAGCGGCACCCGGTTGCTGTTCTCGTACGGGTTGAGCCGCTCCAGGACCGTGTCGGTGCCCACTCGGGCGATGGGGACGTCGTAGTAGACGGAGGCGGTGAGCATCGCGGTGGAGAAGCAGCCGACGACGAGCCGCGGGCGGCAGCGCTCGTAGAAGGTCTCGGCGAGCAGCGGACCGTCCAGGACGGTGAGCCGTACGCCGGACGCCTCTGCCGCCTCGTGCAGGGCCGTCGAGTAGCGGGCGGGTGCGGTCGGGTGCGGCTTGAAGATCACCGACGTGTGGCCGGCGGCAGCGGCTCCGCGCAGCATCCGGATGTGCAGCTCCTCCTCCTCGTCGGCGGTGAGGATGCCGAGGGCGGCGAGGTACTGGCCGAGGAGGAGGGCGCTGGGCGCGGCCTCGACCGCCTCGGTCACCTGCCGGTCGTCCCCGGCGGCCTCGGCGATCTCCGCGAGCACCGCGCGGAACGCCGTGTCGGGTACGAGCTCGGGCTCGACGTCGTACTCGGCGAGGAGGAGCGGGCGCAGACCGGGCACCAGGTCGAGGTGGAGCAGGCGCTGGATGCGGCAGGCGATCGACTGGGGCAGCTCGTCGCGCGTCGGCCCGTAGCTCATGAGGCCGTCCGCGTACACCTCGACGGTGCTCTCAGTGAAGACCGCGGCGAGCGCCTTGGCGGGGTTGACCTGGATGGACTCGACGACCAGCTCGACCGGGGCGGTGCCGAGACCCCAGGCCGTCCGGAACACCCGCTGCCACAGCGGGGCCTCCTCCGGACGGGGCGACCAGGAGCTGGGGTGGTGGGGGTGGATGGCCTCGTTCCAGTCGATCGCCTCGTCGAACCGGGTGGCGATCCGGTCGTATCCGGTCATGGCGTCGAGCCGCAGTGCCGTCTCCGGGATCTCCGCGTTGTTCGACACGAGGAGGATCCGCCGGACGTCCTCGCGGGCACCGAACAGGCCCGCGTCGAGCGCCGCCGCGAGAGTGGCCGCGCCGTAGAGCGTGGACACCTGGAAGATCTGGGTACGCGGGTTCGCGGTCATGGGTCAGGCGGTCCTTCCGGTGGCGCGCAGGCTGGTGAGCAGGGTGCTGCGCGCGGTGTCCATCGTGGCCAGCGTCTCGTCGAGCACCTGCTGCGGCATGCGGCGCAGGGCGTCGGTGACGTTCTGCCTGAGCCGCTTGGTGACGGCCGGCTCGTACTGGTCGGCCTTGCCCATGTGGAAGGCGATCATGGCGCAGTAGGTGCGTACCGCCTTCGGCAGAAAGCGATCGGCCTCGGGGTCCTTCGACACCTCCTCGAGAAGGAGGTCGTAGGACGGAATGAAGTCCAGTTGGCGGTTGTCGGTGATCTGTGTGAGCGAGGTCGTGACACCGCGCCGGTAGAAGACTCCGTGCAGGCTGAGAGCCGCGTAGGTGGTGGCTTTCAGGTGGAGGCGCCAGACCCAGAGCCGGTCCTCGGCGGTGCGCAATTTCGTCTCGAACCGCGAGGCGCCGTTCTCGAAAAGACGGCTGCTGTAGATACCGAAGGGGACGAAGGGATAGTCCACCATCGTCACCATCTTGGCCGGTGCGATTCCGTCGCGCGGATTCATCACGGTGTCGCGGAGTTTGGCGGGCGCGTAGCGGATGCTGCGGGAGCTGCCGGTCGACTGCACATGGTCGGTACGGGCGAAGTCGCACCCGAGCGACTCGATGCCGCGGACCATGGCGCGCAGGTGGCCGGGGGCGTACCAGTCGTCGCCGTCGAGGAAGGTGACGTAGTCCCCGGTCGCCGCGTCCAGGCCCGTGTTGCGCGCCTGCGCGACGCCGAGGTTGGTCTCGTGGCGGATGACGGTGGCATTGGGGATCCGGCTCTGCCAGCGATCCAGTACGTACGGCGTCTCGTCCGTGGAGCAGTCGTCGATCAGCAGGAACTCGAATTCCGGGTCCGCGTTGTTCGCGAGGCTGCGCATGGTGTCGGGGGCATAGATCCCGACATTGTGGAGAGGCACGATGACGGACAGTTTCGGCACACGGAATCCCAACACTCAAACAGACGATCAATCAGTCGATCAGGCGGGCGATCGAGTCGTGACGTTCACCCGGACAAACGCCGACCAGGCGGGCAGCGTATCCGTCGTCATTTCCCGTCGGACGGTCCCGATGTGCATTCCAGGTGAACTCTTGTCGTCCTGCGAAGAAACCGGCTCCGGAATCCGAGCGCCAGCAGGGCGAGAAGCGAGACGGCGGCGATCGCACCGCCGATGCGCAGACCCGGGGGCCGGAACGAGCAACTGACCGTGGTTGCCCCGCCGTCGAGCGGAACGGCCAGGAGGCCCAGGTACCGCTTGGCGGGGGTCGGCTGCGCGTCGCCCGCGGCGCAGCTCCAGCCGGAGATGCGCGGTGCGGCGATGACGGCGGTTCCGGTGCTGCCGGCCGGGAGTTCGGCCGTGAGGCCGTGCCCGGAGACGTGCACGGCGGTGGCTCCGGTCGCGGTCAACTGTCGTACGGCCGTGTCCAGTCGTTCCTGGAGGAGGCAGCCGACGGGCTGCCGGGGCAGCTTCGGGGCTCCCCGGTCGCCGCGCAGTTCGATCCGTACCTCGCCGGATTCCGGAACGGTGCCGAGCGGCTGCATGGGGGCGAGCACGGACGGGAGTTTGCCGACGAAGGACACGGGCTGCTGTCCGTCCAGGGCGGCGGTGCCCTGGAGTTGGGGCGCCCAGAACCAGACGCGTGAGTTCGCGAGGCATGTGGCGGTCAGCGTGGCGGTGCCCTTCGGCCCGTCCGTACGGCGGACCTGGGCCGGCGTCTCGTACACCTTCGAGCCGAGCAGCAGCTCCTGGTTGGCGAAGGCGGAGTCACCGAAGCGGATCCCCGGCGCCGGCAGCCTGACGTCGGGGCGGACGGTGACGAGCGGGGGGACGGGCGTGTCGGTGGTGGTGATGACCGCCTCGGGCAGCTCGTCCGTCCGCAGGGGCACGGTGGGCTCGGAGCGCATCCGGGTGCCGATCGAGAAGATCGCGTCGGTCACCGGGTTGTCCAGGCCGACCGGGTGACGCCCCTTGGCGTAGTAGCCGAAGCCGAGGGAGGAGAGCGTGCGGGAGTAGACGTCCGAGCTCAGGCTGGAGTAGTACTCACCGCCCTGCCCGCCGACCAGCAGGGGGTCGTTGCCGCCGGGCACGTCGCCGGGGTCCGTGCGGTGGCGGGGCCAGGCGTCCTTCTCGGCGACGGCCCGGGCCATGTCCTCCTGCCAGGGGCCGACCCGGGGGGACCAGTGGACCTGGGCCAGCTGCTGCTCGGCGATCCTGCCGCCGGTGATCGCGGTCTCGCCGATCTGTGTCAGGACGAGGAGGGCGACGGCCACGGCGGGCAGGACCCGGGAGCCGGCCGCGTACCGTCGCGCGAGGACGACGGCAGCGGCGGCGAGGACGGCGAGGGCCAGCGCGGCGGCGAAGGCGGGGTAGGTCCAGCGGTCGACGACGACGCTGCCCCGGACCGCGAACGCCATCGCCGCGACCAGTGCCGTCGCGCCGAGGAGGGCGGGTGTCCGGGGCAGCCCCTGGGCGGTGGACAGCCAGCCCGCGATCACCAACAGACCGCAGAGCACGAAGGCCTGACGGTACGGAAGGCCGTTGGGCGAGGCGCCGGCGTGCCAGAGCAGATGGGTGGGCTCCCACTGCATCGAGAGCGTCACCAGGCAGATCGCGGCCACCCAGGCGATCCGGACGCGGGGTGCGACGGCGCTGTTGAACGGCAGGGTGAGGGCGAGGGCGAGCGCCGGGGTGCCGATGAAGAGGGCGGGGCTCGCGACGCCCGCGGTGGCCGGGAGCAGCCGGGCGAACACGTCCGCCCAGTCGACGGCGGTGAAGGTCACCTCGGGGGTCGGGTCCGCGACACGGGTGGCCAGGAAGATCACCAGGACGAGCGGAGCCGCGAGTCCGATGCCCAGGAGCACCGCCCGGGTGGCGCGCAGCAGTCCGGCCAGGCGCCGACGGGCCGTACGCCCCGACTCCTCGGCCGTGAGCAGCCGGACGACGAGGAACACGGCCGCGCCGACGGTCGCCATGTACGCCGTGTAGAAGTTGGCGAACCAGGCCAGTGCCACGATCAGCGGACCGAGGAGGGGACGGCGGCCGGTCCGGGCCCACTCCCCCACCAGGCACAGCAGCGGGAAGGCGAGCAGTCCGTCGAGCCACATAGGGACGGTGGCGCCGTGGTTCAGGGCCCAGCCGCACAGGGCGTACGCCGTTCCCAGGACGGCCGCCACCGGCCAGGGGCCGCGGCGCAGCGTCAGGAGCAGCACAGCCATCGCACCGCCGGCCGCGGTGATCTTGGCCGTGGTGACGACGTAGAGGGCGAGCTCCGCCCGGTCGGCCGGGAAGAGCACGACCATCAGGTCGAAGGGGCTGCTCAGATACGTGCCGTAGTCGCCGAGGAAGTTCGTCCCGAAGCCCGCGCTCCAGTTCAGGAAGAGATCGCCGTCGGCGTCACCGAGCAGGAGTCGCCGCCAGTAGGCGTGGTACGGCAGGTACTGCTGGCCGAGGTCGACGGTGTTGCGGGTCGTGGGCCCGAAGGGATGGGCGCCGGCCAGGAACGCGCCGAGGCAGAAGCCGAGGCAGGTCAGCAGCGCGGCGACGGCCGCCGCCCGTACGCGAAGGCTGCGTCGGCCCGCGCGGATCAGCCGGGCCGCACCGGACCGGCCTCCGGCTCCGTCCGTCGCACCGGGCCGGTCGCCCTCGGTCCGCGCGCCCTCGCCCTGGTCGGGCACGGTCTCGGCAGCAGGGGGCACACGTCCTCCGGGGTGATTCGTGCGGCGCGCGGATGCGCGAGGGCCCCGGCGCTCACGTCGGTGCGGCTTCCCGTCACGGGCCGAGGCCCATTACCTCCGATCCGGGCGTCCCGCTTCCGATCACCAGGGGATCTCCGGGCACACCGCAGGTGAACACGGGGTGCCGTCGACCGGGGAGCGGGCGCCGAAGCAAAGTAGCCCGCACACGCAATAGCCACCGCTTGCACTTATCCCGCGTCTGCAACTATTGTCGAAGCACGCAAGACCCCCCTGCAATCGTTTTGGAAGGTGCTTCGCCATGCCTCTCGCGCTCCTGGCCCTGGCCATCGGGGCCTTCGGGATCGGCA
Organism: Streptomyces sp. NPDC056222; assembly: GCF_042264065.1. Lineage (NCBI taxonomy): Bacteria > Bacillati > Actinomycetota > Actinomycetes > Kitasatosporales > Streptomycetaceae > Streptomyces > Streptomyces sp. NPDC056222. Next base: position 7,584 of record NZ_JBHJTL010000073.1, read on the forward strand.
CCACCGAGTTCGTGATCATGGGCGTGCTGCCCCAGGTCGCCGGCGACTTCGGTGTCACGATCCCCACCGCCGGCTGGCTGGTGACCGGCTACGCCCTCGGCGTCGTCTTCGGAGCCCCGCTCCTGACCGTGCTCGGCACCAAGGTGTCGCGCAAGAAGATGCTCCTCTTCCTGATGGGCCTCTTCGTCGTCGGCAACCTGCTGTCCGCCTTCGCCCCGTCCTTCGGCGTGATGCTGATCGGCCGGATCGTCGCCTCGCTCGCCCACGGCGCGTTCTTCGGCATCGGCTCGGTGGTGGCGGCCGGTCTGGTCGCCCCGGAGAAGAAGGCGTCGGCGATCTCGCTGATGTTCATGGGCCTGACCGTCGCCAACATCGTCGGCGTGCCGCTGGGCACATACATCGGCCAGGCCGCCGGCTGGCGCGTCACCTTCACCCTCGTCGCCGCCCTCGGGGTGATCGGTCTCCTCGGCGTGGCCAAGCTGGTGCCGGAGACGGGCCGGGCCGAGAGCGCGAACGTCCGTACCGAGTTCGCCGCTTTCAAGAACGTCCAGGTCTGGCTCGCCATGGCGATGACCGTCCTCGGATACGGCGGCGTGTTCGCGGCCATCACGTACATCACCCCGATGATGACCGAGGTCACCGGCTACACCGAAGGCGCCGTGACCTGGCTGCTCGTCCTCTTCGGCGTCGGCATGTTCCTCGGCAACCTCCTCGGCGGCAAGTTCGCCGACCGCGCCCTCATGCCGCTGCTCTTCACCACCCTGGGCGCCCTGGCCCTGTCCCTGCTGGTCTTCACGGCGACCGCGCACAACAAGGCGCTCGCCGCGATCACCCTCACGCTGATCGGCGCGCTCGGCTTCGCCACGGTGCCGCCGCTGCAGAAGTGGGTCCTCGACCAGGCGACAGCCGCCCCCACCCTGGCCTCGGCCGCCAACATCGGCGCCTTCAACCTCGGCAACGCGCTCGCCGCCTGGCTCGGTGGCGTCGTGATCTCCGCCGGCCTCGGCTACACCGCCCCGAACTGGGTCGGCGCGCTCCTCTCGGCCACCGCCCTGCTGCTGGCCTTCCTGGCCGCGTTCCTCGACCGGCGCACCAAGGCCCGCTCCCGGGTCGTGGCGACGGGCGTCGCCCCGACGCCGACACCGGCAGTCGCCACGGCCGTCGGCCACTGACCCCCGTACCCCTGGCTCCTCATCACCTCGTCACCACGAAAGAAGAACGCACCATGAGCACCACCACCCCCACCGCCGTCACCCCGCTGAGCACCCAGGACGCCGAGCTCCTGCTCGACGCCGCCCGCCGCGCGGCCGACGACGCCGGCGTGACCGTCAGCGTCACCGTCCTGGACGCGGGCGGCCACCTGCTGGCCTTCCGCCGGGACGACCGCGCCGTGCTCGTCTCCGGCGAGACCAGCACCCGCAAGGCGTACACCGCGCTGCAGTTGAACGCCCCCACCGCCGACCTCGTCGACCTGGTGAAGCCCGACGGCCCGTTCCACAGCCTCACCACGGCCCTGGACCGACCGCTTCTCTTCATCGCCGGAGGCCTTCCCGTCCACCGCGACGGTCGCCTCATCGGCGCCATCGGGGTCGGCGGCGGCGCCCCGGAACAGGACCACGGCTTCGCCACCACGGCCCTCACGGCGCTGGCCTGAGACCGGGCGGGGCTGGGCTGGGCGCGATGCTCGCCTGAGACCGGCTGGGCGGGTCGCGGTGCTCGCCGGAAATCGGCTGGGCGGGCCGCTCTGAGACCTGCAGGGCGGCTCGCGACGCGCGGCCGAGCCATCGACGCCGTCGCGGCGGGCCTGAGTCGCCGGGGATCCGTCAGGACGGCGTGACCGGCAGGACGTCCGAGGACAGGGCCGCCGCCCGCGCCGTCGCCGTCGTCATACGACGACTCAGCGAGCCCGCTCGGCAACCCATGTCCGCATAAGAACGGCCTCAGACGGCAGCGTGTCGCCGTCTGAGGCCTTCCTCAATGTCCTTCCGCAGCCCATCGGCGTGGTCGTAGCGAGCCGTCGACGAAGATCGAGCTGCCGAAAAGCAGGGCTGCAGCTGGGCGCGCGCGGTGTCCGAGGTCACGCCTCCTACTGTGCGTCGATCTCGGCGATCAGGGCCTCGATACGGGTCTTGATCTCGTCGCGGATGGGACGGACGGCGTCGACGCCCTTGCCGGCCGGGTCTTCGAGGGCCCAGTCGAGGTACTTCTTGCCGGGGAAGATCGGGCAGGCGTCGCCGCAGCCCATGGTGATGACGTAGTCGGACGCCTGGACGGCCTCGGTGGTCAGGACCTTCGGCTTCTGGTCGGAGATGTCGACGCCGACCTCCTTCATGGCCTCGACCGCGGACGGATTGACCTGGTCACCCGGGATCGAGCCGGCGGAGCGGACCTCGATCCGGTCGCCCGCGAGGTGGCTGAGGAACCCGGCGGCCATCTGGGAGCGCCCGGCGTTGTGGACGCAGACGAAGAGCACGGAGGCGAGCGGAGCAGTCATCGGTTCTTCCTTGGGCAGGGATGGTGCGCGAGGCGGGCGACACCGGCCGCGAGACGTCCGCCAGGAAGGACGGGGCACGAGGGCGCGGTCATGGCGAGAACCCCCTGGGTTCAATGAGGTCAGCCCAGGCTGGCATCAGCGCAGAGTGATGTGACAGTATCAGCTCATGATGACGTCAGTCGATACTGATCTGATCCGGGTGCTGGGTGATCCCCTGCGCCTCCAGATCGTGACCCTGCTCGCCCGCGAGACGCTGTGCACCACCCACCTCGTGGAGGAGACCGGTGCCAAGCAGACCAACCTCTCCAACCACCTGAAGGTGCTGCGCGAGGCAGGAGTCGTCGAGACCGAACCCTGCGGCCGGTTCACCTACTACCGCCTGAAGCCTGATGTCATCGAAGGCCTGGCCGGGCAGTTCGCCGCCCTCGCCGAGGCCGCGCGCGCCAACGCCGACACCAAGAGAGTCTGCCCGTAGCCTCTCGCCTCACCTGCCCCAGGAGACCCTGCCCGTGACCGCCACCGAGCCCGCCGCGAGCGACGCCATAGCCGCCGGCACGTCGCCGCAGCCCGCGCCCGGCGCCACCCCGCCCCGTACCCCGCTCGCCGCACGTGCTGCGGCCGAGCTCGTCGGCACCGCCGCCCTCGTGGCGATCGTCGTCGGCTCCGGTATCCAGGCCACCGACCTCACCGACGACGTCGCATTGCAGCTCCTCGCCAACTCCACCGCCACGGTCTTCGGCCTCGGCGTCCTGATCGCCCTCCTCGGGCCGGTCTCCGGTGCGCACTTCAACCCGGCGGTCACGCTGGCCGAGTGGTGGACGGCCAGACGCGGGGGCGGCGGCGTGAACGGCCGCGAGCTCGCGGTCTACGTCCCGTCCCAGATCGTCGGCGCGATCGCGGGCGCTGTGCTGGCGGACGCGATGTTCGGCGAACCGCTGGTGAAGTGGTCCACGCACGACCGCTCGGCAGGCAACCTGCTCCTCGGCGAGATCGTCGCCACTGCGGGCCTGATCCTGCTGATCTTCGGCCTGGCCCGTACCGACCGGCTCCGCTTCGCCCCCGTCGCAGTCGCCTCCTACATCGGCGCCGCGTACTGGTTCACCTCATCCACGTCCTTCGCGAACCCGGCGGTGACCATCGGTCGCGCCTTCACCGACACCTTCGCCGGCATCGCCCCCGCCTCCGTACCGGCGTTCATCGGCATGCAGCTCATCGGCACGGTCGTGGGCCTGGCCCTGGTCGCCGTCATCTTCATCCACGGCAAGACGAACACCGAATGACACAGGCCGTGGACGTGGTGGTGATCGGCGGCGGCCAAGCCGGGCTCGCCGCCGGCTACCACCTGCGCCGCCTCGGCCTCGACTTCGTCATCCTCGACGCCCAGCCCACCCCTGGCGGCGCCTGGCAGCACACCTGGGACTCCCTGCACCTGTTCTCCCCGGCGGCGTACTCCTCGCTGCCCGGTCGGCTCATGCCACCGCAACCGGGCGAGACGTACCCGGACGCGGCCCACGTCGTCGACTACCTCACCGACTACGAGAAGCGATACGGCCTCCCCGTCGTCCGGCCCGCCCGCGTCGAAGCGGTCCACCGTGACGGCGAGTTCCTGCGTGTCGAGGCCGATGCCGGCTCCTGGCGTACCCGTTCGGTGATCAGCGCGACGGGAACCTGGTGGCGTCCCTTCGTACCCGCCGTTTCCGGGCGTACGGATTTCAAGGGAGCCCAGCTCCACACCGTCGAATACCGCCGCCCCGCCGACCTTGCTGGGCAGCGCGTGATCGACGTCGGCGGCGGGAACTCCGGCGCCCAGATCGCCGCCGACCTCGCCTACGACACCGAGCTGACCTGGGTCACCCTCCGCGAGCCGCGCTATCTCGACGACGACATCGACGGTCGCGCCCTTTTCGACCACGCCACCGCCCGCCGCCGCGCCCTCGACGAAGGCCGCACCGACACCGGCGGGGTGGCGTCCCTCGGCGACATCGTCGCCGTCCCGCCCGTACGCGAAGCGCGAGACTCCGGACTCCTCAAAGCACAGCCGATGTTCGCCCGGCTCACGGCATCCGGCGTCGAGTGGGCCGACGGCACCCGTGCGGATGCCGACGCGATCGTCTGGTGCACCGGCTTCCGCCCCGCACTCGCCCATCTCGCACCGCTGGGCCTGCGCGGCCCGCGCGGTCACATCCCCATGGCAGGGACGCGGGCTCTCGGTGAGCCCCGCCTGCACCTGCTCGGTTACGGAGACTGGACTGGTCCCGCCTCCGCGACTCTCGTCGGCGCCGGCCGCCCCGCCCGCGATGCCGCCCGACAGATCGCCCAACTCCCGCGCTGACAGCAGGAAGGCGAAGGGCTGCGACAGCCGAAGCCCGAAAGGCCTCCGTGGAATCAGTCATGCCGAGCGATCTTGACGGCGGAGACCAGCAGAATCACGGCCAGAGCTGGGATCAGCACCAGATCCGGGATCACGCCGAGCAACAGCCCTCCCACCACCGCGCCCGCGACAGAGCCGCCGATCATGGTCATCGTGAAGCGGAGGTTCGCGCCGAGCACCGCGAAGCTTCCGTCGCGGCTGTAGCGGGCGAAAGCCACCAACATGGTCGGCAGTGACACCAGCAGCGACAGACTGCCTGCCAATTTGATGTCCACCGCGAACAGCAGCACGATCGTCGGGATCAGCAGCTCGCCCCCGGCCACACCCATGATCGCCGCGACCACCCCGATGCCGAAACCGGCCGCGACTCCGCTGAACACCTGAGCCCACCCGGGCAGAGTCAGCGTTTCGACAGCCGCACTGTGTGTGGCCACCAGTGCTGCGGCCATGAGCACCATCAGCGCAGCCAGCACCTTGTACAGAGTGGCGCTCCGCATCCTTACCGCCCACGACGCACCGGCCCACGCCCCCAGCAGGCTGCCGGCCAACAGGTTGACCGCGACGGGCCAGTGCGCAGCAACCTCGACCGCCGGGACAGCTGCCAGCCTGGCGGGCAGCGCGACCAGGACTACGACCAGGCTCATCGCCTTGTTCAGGATGACGGCCGAGAGCGCAGCGAACCCGAAGAGGCCGATCAGCAGTGGCAGGCGGAATTCCGCGCCTCCGAGGCCAATCATCCCGCCCAGAACGCCGATGGCGGCGCCCGCACCGAACGTCACGGAGGCCGGGTGCGTCGAGGTGAGGAGAGCTTGGTTCTGGTCAGTCGTCACGCCGGGCATCCTCGCTGGCCTCTACCCCGGCCTGCTACGCCACGACCCCGACTTCGGCTGAAGGCATCGAGCGCTCGCCCAGGATTCGTCCGGACCTCCAGCCGCCGGCGTCAACACCCATGCCGCGAACACCTCGCCGGGGGGAGTCGCCGAAGGCATCCCGAACCGATGTCGAAGTGCTACGCGTCATCGTGGGCAGAGTTGCCGGCGCTTCAGCGTCCCGGGGATGTGAAGCGACGGTTTGTTGGATTCTGACTGTGACATCGCCGGTCATGAATCGTCTCGGCGGGTGGCGGTGGCACCCCGCCTCTGCAAGGCATCCAGCACCCCCTCGTGCGCCATGTCGACCGCGACGTCCAGTCGGATCCCCTCCGGGCACGGGCTGACGGTGAAGGTGAAGAACGAACAGCAGCCGCTTTCGCGCGCCACCAGATCACGCACCGCCTCATCGACGACCGGCTCGCCACCGAACACCATCTCCAGCGTCAGCCGGTCCGGCCGGGACACTTTCATCAGGTGCCGGGTGAACAGCGAGTCGAACTCCGCGACCCGCAGCGGCCGCTCGGCCGTGGGGAGGGTGCAGGAGTCCGGCACCCAGGTCGTCATCGTGACCACCTCCCTCGATGCCTGCTTCCGCCCTCTGGAGCTACGCGGTGGCGGCCTTGGTGAGCAGCTGTCCCATGGCAGCCAGGACCGTCGGCTCGACGCGGTAGTAGACCCAGGTGCCGCGCCGCTCGGAGGAGAGCAGTCCGGCGTCCTTGAGCTTCTTCAGGTGGTGGGAGACCGTGGGCTGGGAGACGCCGACGTCGGAGATGTCGCAGACGCACGCCTCGCCGCCCTCGTGCGAGGCGACCGCGGAGAAGAGCCGCAGGCGGACCGGGTCCCCCAGGGCTTTGAACATGGCCGCGGTCCGTACGGCTTCCTCCGCCGTCAGTGGGCGCTCGTTCAGCGGCGGGCAGCAGGGCTCGACCTCGGGCTCCAGCAGCGGCAGCACCTTCACATTCGACATACGTCTATGTTGACACATGTCGAACCAAGCCCATAGGGGCCGCGGGCGCGAGCCCCCTCCGCCGCATCGCCGGTCCACATGCCGCGGCTCGGCCGAGTTCGCCGCTCGCGATGGCTGCGACTTCGGCTTCACTCCAGGAATCCCCCAACATCGATGGATGTCTATGTTGACGCTTATCGATGTGGGTGCCATGCTGAAGACACAAGGCATCGACAAACGTCGAAACAAAGGGGACTCGTCATGAACGCCACCGCCACCGAGCAGCTGCCCGTCGTGGTCATCGGGGCCGGCCCTGCCGGGCTGGCTGCCGCCGCTCACCTGGTCGAACGGGACCTTGAGGCGCTGGTCCTGGAGGCGGGTGCGCAGGCGGGTGCGGCAGTGCGCGAGTGGTCGCACGTACGGCTCTTCTCCACCTGGGGCGAGCTGACCGACCCGGCCGCCGAGAAGCTCCTCGCTCCCACCGGCTGGGTGAAGCCGGACGCGGGCACATACCCGACCGGCGGTGACTGGGCGGCCCGGTACCTGCAGCCGCTCGCCGACGTCCTCGGTGACCGTGTTCGTGTCGGCGCCCGGGTCACCGGCGTCTCCCGCGCGGGCCGCGACCGGATCGTCGACGCCGACCGCGAGACCCAGCCCTTCACCGTCCATGTCGCCCACGCCGACGGGCGCGAAGAGCGAATCCTCGCCCGCGCCGTCATCGACGCCTCCGGTACGTGGGCCACCCCGAGCCCGGCCGGCGGCGACGGCCTCCCCGCACTCGGCGAGCGAGCGGCAGCCGACCGGATCTCCTACCGCGTCCCCGACCTGAAGGACCCCGCCACACGGGCCCGATACGCGGGCAAGCGCACCGCCGTGATCGGCTCCGGCGCCTCCGCCTTCACCGCCCTGGCCTCCCTCGCCGACCTCGCGACGTCCGAGGACGGCACCGGCACGCATGCCACCTGGATCCTGCGCCGGGGCATCTCCGGCTCCACCTTCGGCGGCGGCACCGCCGACCAGCTCCCCGCCCGCGGCGCACTCGGCCTCGCGGCCAAGGCAGCCGTCGACGAGGGCCACGCCGACGCCGTCACCGGCTTCCGCACTCAGGCGATCGAGCGCGTCGGCGAGCAGCTCGTCCTGGCATCCGAGAACGGGCACCGCCTCGACCCGGTCGACGAGGTCATCGTCCTGACCGGCTTCCGGCCCGACCTGTCCCTCCTCGACGAGCTCCGCCTGGGCCTCGACGAGCGCCTCCAGGCCCCGGTCGAACTGGCTCCGCTGATCGACCCGAACCAGCACTCCTGCGGCACCGTCTACCCGCACGGCGTGAAGGAGCTCTCCCACCCGGAGGAGGGCGTCTACCTGGTCGGCATGAAGTCCTACGGCCGCGCGCCGACGTTCCTCGCTCTCACCGGATACGAGCAGGTCCGCTCCGTCGTCGCCGCGATCGCCGGCGATCGGGAGTCCGCCGAGCGCGTCGAACTCGTCCTGCCCGAGACCGGGGTCTGCGGCGGCGCCGGCCTCTTCGACCAGCCGCAGACCGACGAGGCGGCCGACGGCGGCGGCTGCTGCGCCCCCGCTCCCGCCCTCATCCAGCTCGGCACCGCCGCCCCGGCACCCTCCTGCGGCTCGTGACCGAGCTCAACACCCGTGCGAACGGGGCCGCGACCGGAACAGGGGACCGGTCGCGGCCCCGCGCCGTCCTGCCCGCGCTGTGCCTCACCCAGATCACCAGCTGGGGAATCGTCTACTACGCCTTTCCCGTCCTCAACCCGGCGATCACCGCGGACACCGGTTGGAGTGCGGGCTCGACCACCGCGGCGTTCTCCGCCGCCCTCGTCGTCTCCGCCCTCGCCGGGATCTACGTCGGCCGCGTCCTGGACCACCGTGGCCCCCGCATCGTCATGACGGTCGGCTCCATCCTCGGCGTCCTGAGCCTGCTGCTGGTGGCCGCGGCCCCCGACGTGGCGGTCTTTCTCGTCGGATGGCTGCTCGCCGGAACAGCGATGGCCGCCACCTTCTACCAGCCCGCCTTCGCCGCACTCACCCGCTGGTGGGCCCCGGACCACGTCCGTGCCCTGACGATCGTCACCCTCGCCGGCGGACTCGCCTCCACGGTCTTCGCACCCCTGACCGCGATCCTCGCCGACCACATGTCCTGGCGCGCCACCTACACGGTGCTCGCCGGCATCCTCGCGATCCTGACCATCCCGGCCCACGCCCTCGCCCTGAAAGCACCCTGGCCGCCGGCCCCCGACAGCCCCTCGCACCTCACCGGCGGCAGCGGTGGAGTGGTACGCAGCCGCGCCTTCTGGATGCTGGCCGCCACCTTCACCCTGTCCGCGTTCGCGATGTACGCGGTCGTCATCGGCCTCGTCCCCCTGCTCCTCGAACGCGGCTACACCACCACCCAAGCCGCATGGGCCCTCGGCCTCGGCGGCGCAGGACAAACACTCGGCCGGACGCTGTACGCCACCCTCGCCCGCCACCTCGGCGTCACCGCCCGCACGGTCACACTCATCGCGTTCGGAGGACTCACCACCGCGGCCCTCGCGACCGTGGCCGGTCCGTACGCGGTTCTCATCGCCGTATCCGTGCTCGCCGGGGTGGTCCGGGGCAACCTCACCCTCCTCCAGGCCACCTCCGTCACCGACCGCTGGGGTACCGCCCACTACGGCCGACTCTCCGGACTCCTCGGCGCACCGGCCCACGTGGCAGCCGCTCTGGCCCCCTTCGCCGGCGCAGTCCTCGCGGGTCCGCTCGGCGGCTACCCCGCCCTGTTCACGCTGCTCGCGGCGCTGTCACTCGTCGCCGCCGTCACAGCCCTGGGGACCCGCCCGCCTCCCTGACAAGCAGCACGCCGCCGGTCGATCAGGCGCGATTGACCGGGAGGACGTCCGGGGAGAGGGCGGCGGCGTGTGCGGAGGCTGAAGTCATACGGCGACGGTGGTGGCGCCGGCACAGGACCTCGTAGCCGACCTCCACAGGTCGGTTGACGTCGCCCACGACGACCTGTTCGCCCTCGACGACCATCTCCCCGTCGACGGTACGGGCGTTGTGGGTGGCACGTGCGCCGCACCAGCACAGCGCCTCGACCTGGAGCTGCTCTATACGGTCCGCGAGTTCGATGAGGCGCTGCGAGCCCGGGAAGAGCTTCGTACGGAAGTCCGTCGTGATCCCGAACGCGAAGACGTCCATGTCGAGGTCATCCACGATCCGGGCCAACTGGTCGATCTGCCCCGATGCCAGGAACTGGGCCTCGTCCACGATCACGTAGTCCGCTCTCCCGCCCTGGGACAGCTCACCGACCAGGTACGCGTAGAGGTCCATCGCGTCAGTCACTTCGACCGCCTCGGTGACCAGGCCCAGGCGGGAGGAGAGCTTGCCCTCGCCGGCACGGTCCTGGCGGGTGAAGATCACGCCCTGCAGGCCGCGGGCCGAGCGGTTGTGGGTGATCTGCAGCGCCAGAGTGCTCTTCCCGCAGTCCATAGTGCCTGAGAAAAAGACCAGTTCGGACATCAGGAGGAGGTGACCTTTCGGGTCGTCGGGCGCGCAGCCTCGGCGGATGGCGGATTCCCCGGCGAGAGGGTGCTCTTTCCGCGGTCCATCGTTCCGGAGAAGAACACCGGCTCGGGCATGGCAAGTCGAGGACCTTTCAGGTCGTGGGGGAAGGGGTGGGCGGGTGGTCAGGAACGGACTTCGAGGAGCGGCACCAGCTGCTCCGCGGGGGTCATCGATCCGTGCATGCCGACCATCGCCGACTCGTGGGGCTCGTTGACGGAAGCGGTGATCACGACATCGTCGTGGGCCGCCGCGACGACATCGCCGATCCGGCCGTACACGCGCTCGTCGACCTCGTCGCCGAACCAGCCGAGCGCGATGGCCTCGTCCCGGCTCGCCACCCAGAACTGCTCGCCGAGCACCTCGCGCCAGCACGTCAGCACATCGGCCTGAGCTCCCGGCACGGCGTAGACATGACGGGCGCGGCCCTCGCCGCCCAGGAGGGCGACCCCGGCGCGCAGCTCCCAGTCCTCGTCGAAGTCGATCCGGTGCTGGTCGTCGAAGGGGACGTCGACCATGCCGTGGTCGGCCGTGACATAGAGCGCCGAGCGGGACGGCAGCTGCTCGGCGAGGCGCTGGACCAGCCGGTCGACGAACATCAGCTGGCCGCGCCAGGCGTCGGAGTCGATGCCGAAGCGGTGTCCGGCGCCGTCGAGCTCGCTGTAGTACGTGTAGACCAGAGAGCGGTCGCCGCCGGCGAGCTGCTCGGCGGCGAAGTCCATCCGCTCCTCGCCGGAGAGCCGGCCGTGGAACGCGCCGCCGCTCAGCGCGATCTTGGTGAGCGGGGTGTCCTGGAAGATCGGCGAGGAGACCTGGGCGGTGTGGATGCCGGCCGCGTGGGCGAGCTGGAAGACGGTGGGGTACGGCTGCCAGACCCGCGGCGAGGTCCACGGCTTCCAGCGGAGCTGGTTCATCAGCTCGCCGGTGTCGGGGTTGCGGACGGTGTAGCCGGGCAGGCCGTGCGTGCCGGGGAACCGTCCGGTGCCGACCGAGGCGAGCGAGGTCGCGGTGGTGGCGGGAAAGCCGGCCGTGATGGGCCGTCCCGTCCCGCCGCGGGAGCCGCCGAGAAGCGAGGTGAGATACGGGGCCTCGTCCGGGTGGGCCTTGATCTGCTCCCAGCCGAGCCCGTCGATCAGGAAGACGCAGTTCCGGTCGGCCGGCGTGAGCTCGGCGATCCGGGCGTCGCAACCGGGCACGCCCTGTCCGGCGACGAGCGTCGGAAGGAGATCGCCCAGCGAGCCCGTGCCGTACTCGGGCACGGGCGCGGTGGAGAGGTCGAGCGGAACGGGGTCGTCCGGCCAGCCGGACGTGACGGCGGTGGGCTGGACCATCAGCGGGTCGCCGCGGTGGCTTCGGAGAGCGACTGGGCGAAGGCGAGGGTCTGGCGGACCGTGTCCGGGCCGTCGCCGGCGTCGCTGACGCGCAGGCTGAGGTCGTCGGCGGTGGCGTTGCCGGTGTAGCCGTGGTCGGCGTCGCAGTTCGGGTCGCCGCAGGCGGCCGGCTCCAGGTCGATCCGCGAGACGGCGCCCCAGCCGATGGTGAGGACGACCTCACGGGGCAGGGTGCCGGGGGTGTACGACTCCGGGTTGGCGACGACGCGGCTGACGACGACCGAGGAGATCCGGTCGAGCTTGACCGACTCGGTGGAGGTGGTGGCGTACGGCGTCGGGGAACTCGTGTCGGCGTTCTGCTCGTCGGTGTGGCTGACGATGAAGCGGTTGGCCGTCAGGACGAGGACCGTGACATGGCGACGGACCTCGTTGGAGTCGAACGTGGTCTCCTGGTGCACCAGGTACGACGCGATCGCCTCGCCACCGACGGCGGCCTCCACCGCCTCGGCCACGAGGGCCGGGTAGTAGCCGCTGCGCTCGATCGCCGCGCGCAGCCCCTGGGTCGTCGTACCGGTCTTCGCCATGGACTCCATCCTAATCCGTCGGAAGGGGCGCTCCGGGCCGCTCCGTGGCGGCCACCGGGCGGGTCGGCTCAGTAGCTGGGGAGACGGCGCGGTCCGAGGTCCGTGCGGGGCGGGGGCGGGGCGAGGCGGACGGTGGCGCCGAGCACGGAGAGGCCGTGCGTGGCGACGACGACGGGCTCCAGGGCGATCGCGACGACCTCGGGGTGGTCGTCGACGAGCCGGGAGACGCGCAGCAGCAGCTCCTCCAGGGCCGGGGTGTCGACGGGGGCGGAGCCGCGCCAGCCGAACAGGAGCGGGGCGGTACGGATGGACCGTACGAGTTCGGCGGCGTCCCGTTCGGTCGCCGGGACGAGCCGGTGGGACATGTCGCCGAGCAGCTCCGAGGCGGCTCCGGCCAGGCCGAAGGAGAGCACGGCGCCGACGGCCGGGTCGATGGCGGACCGCACGACGGTGTCCACGCCGCGCGGCACCATGGCCTGGACGACCGGCTGGAGCTCGGCGGGCTTGCCGAGGGCCTCCGTCAATTCCGCGTACGCGGTCCGGAGTTGTTCCTCGGTGGCCAGATCGAGCCGTACGCCTCCGAGGTCGGGGCGGTGGCGCAGGTGGGGGGCGGTCGTCTTCAGGGCGACGGGGTAGCCGAGGCGGGCGGCGGCCAGGACGGCGGCGTCGGGAGTGGGCGCGGGCAGGGTGGGCAGGACGACGATCCCGTACCTGCCGAGGAGCTCGCCCGCCGCGTCGGGGTCGAGGGTCACGCCCCGGGCGGTGCTCTCCGCTCCCTCCGGCGTCTCTTCGCCGAGCGCCCGCTCGATCTGCGTGGCGGCCCCGCCCTCGTCGATGTCCTCGAATTCGGGCACCCGCCCCGGCTCGGCGGCCTGCCGCCGCCACTCCCCGTACCGCACGGCCTCGGCCAACGCCCGCACCGCCCGCTCGGCGGCGGGATAGGCGGGGATGGCCCCGGGACGCGGCGCGTCGTCGCCACCGGGGGCGTCGACCTCACCGGCACCCCGTCCGGCCACGGGGCGGGAGGGGCCACCGGCGGCGGGTGCCGGGCCGGCGGTCCCTGCCCGTACGGCGGAAGCGGACGGGCCACCGGCGGCGGGTCCCGACGTGGCGGTCCCGGGTCGGTCTGCGGTCCCAGGCCGGCCGGCGGGAGCGCCGCCGTACCCGGGCGTGCCCGTGGGTACGGCGCCGGGCCCGGGCGAGGGTGTCGGTGTCGCTCCGGGCGCGGGCGGGCGGCCGGCGGGAGAGCCGTCGGCGGGTGTCGGCGTGGTGGTGGGCGCCGGTGAGGCGGCGGTCGGGGGGCGCTCGGGCACGTCGCTTCCTGCCCACGGCGTCGAAGGCGCAGTCGCGGTCGGCGCGGGTGGCCGTCCTGCCGCCGACGGACCGTGCGCGGGGCCTCGCGCGGCGGTGGCACCCGCCTGCGGCGGGGCCGCGCCTGCCGAGGAGCCGACGGCCCCCGTCGCGCCCCTCCGGGGGGTCGGTCGGGTGCTGGTCGCCACGGCGAGGGCTTCCGCGAGGCCGCCCATCTCCACGTGGACCACGACCACCGGCTTCGCGAGGGCCGGGGCGGAGGCGACCGCGTCGCGGAGCGAGGCCGCGAGGACCTCGCCGTCGCCCGACTCGACGGCGCCGTTCTCGCCGACCCACGGGATCGCCGTCACGACGACCGCGTCACAGGCGTCGTCCACGAGCGCCGCCGCCAGCGCGTCGCGGAAGTCGGCCGGGGTCGCCGCCGTCGTCAGGTCGATCGGGCGCTGCGGACGCAGCCCCTCCGTCAGACACGCGTCGTACGTCAGCAGTCCGAGCGACTCGGAATTGCCGAGGATCGCGACCCGGGGCCCGGTCGGCAAGGGCTGGCCCGCGAGCAGCAGGCCCGCGTCGACGAGTTCGGTGACCGTGTCGACGCGGATGACCCCGGCCTGCCGGAGCAGCGCGGAGACGGTGGTGTGCCCGATGCGGGTGACCGGTACCCGGTGTCCCGGCGGCGCGCTCCCGCTGTGCCGGGCGCCCTTGACCACCACCACCGGCTTGACCCTCGCCGTCCGCCGGGCCAGCCGGGTGAACTTCCGGGGGTTCCCGATCGATTCCAGGTACAGCAGGACGACATCGGTCGCCGGGTCGTCGTACCAGTGCTGGAGGAAGTCGTTGCCCGAGACGTCCGCCCGGTTGCCCGCGGAGATGAAGGAGGAGAGGCCGGCGCCGCGCCGGTGGAGTCCGGCGAGCAGTGCGATGCCGATCGCGCCGGACTGGGTGAAGAGCCCGATCCGCCCGGCGGCCGGCATCTGCGGCGCGAGCGAGGCGTTCAGCCGGACGTCGGTCGAGGTGTTGATGATCCCGAACGCGTTGGGTCCGATGATCCGCATCCCGTACGAACGGGCCTGCCGCACCAGTTCACGCTGTCGCTCCCGCCCTTCGGGCCCGCTCTCCGCGTACCCCGCCGAGAGCACGACGAGGCCCTGCACCCCGTGCTCGCCGCAGTCGGCGACCGCCTCCGGAACCCGCTCGGCGGGCACGGCGACGATCGCCAGGTCGACCGGTTCGCCGATGTCCCCGACGGAGCGGAAGGCCGGCGCCCCGTCGAGCGTGGTGCCCCCGTCCCCGAGGGCGCGGTTCACGGCGTACGTACGGCCGGTGAACCCGGAGTCCAGCAGGTTGCGCAGGACCGTCCGGCCCACCCCGCCCGGCGCGCGTCCGGCGCCGATGACGACGACCGAGCCGGGTGCGAGGAGGCGCTGCACCGAGCGCGCCTCGGCCCGCTGCTCCCGCGCGCGCTGCACGGCGAGCGAGCGGTCGGTGGGCTCCAGGTCGAGGTGCAGCCGCACGGCGCCGTCCTCGAAGCTGCGCTTCTGGGTGTATCCGGCGTCGGTGAAGACCTTGATCATCTTGGAGTTGGCGGGCAGCACCTCCGCCGCGAACCGTCGGATGTCCCGCTCCCGCGCCACCGCCGCGATGTGTTCGAGCAGCGCGGAGGCCACGCCCCGTCCCTGGTGCGCGTCCTGGACCAGGAAGGCGACCTCGGCCTCGTCGGCGGGGGCGCTGGCCGGCAGCCCCTGCTCGTTGATGCGGTCGTACCGAACGGTGGCGATGAACTCCCCGCCGACGGTCGCCGCGAGACCGACCCTGTCGACGAAGTCGTGATGGGTGAAGCGGTGCACGTCCTTGGCGGAGAGCCGCGGGTAGGGCGCGAAGAAGCGGTAGTACTTCGACTCGTCCGAGACCTGCTCGTAGAAGCTGACCAGCCGGTCGGCGTCGTCGACGGTGATGGGCCTGATGCGCGCGGTGCCGCCGTCACGGAGGACCACATCCGCTTCCCAGTGGTCGGGGTAGGCGTGTTCCGGTTGTTCCGGCTGTTCCGACGCGCTCTGCATGGGGCAAGCGTACGGCCGGGGTACGTCAGTGGCACCGGTCGCGCGGCGTCTGTGTGCCATGCAAGGTAGGAGCACCGAAACGGCCCTGGGACAGGGTCCGAAGGTCGGCTTCGAGCATCCCGCCACCCGTGAGAGACTGGTCTAGACAACCCGCTTGAGACTTGAAGGGCAACACCATGGCTGAGCGCCGCGTCAACGTCGGCTGGGCCGAGGGCCTGCACGCCCGCCCCGCCTCCATCTTCGTCCGTGCCACCACGGCCTCCGGCGTCCCCGTGACGATCGCCAAGGCCGATGGCAACCCGGTGAACGCCGCGTCGATG
This sequence comes from Streptomyces sp. NPDC056222, assembly GCF_042264065.1. Lineage (NCBI taxonomy): Bacteria > Bacillati > Actinomycetota > Actinomycetes > Kitasatosporales > Streptomycetaceae > Streptomyces > Streptomyces sp. NPDC056222. The sequence goes on from NZ_JBHJTL010000073.1 coordinate 23,431, forward strand.
CTCGCGGTGCTCGGTCTCGGCGCGCAGGGCGGCGAGGAGATCGTGCTCGCTTCGGACGCCGATGGCGCCGAGGCCGCTCTGGACCGTCTGGCGAAGCTGGTTGCCGAGGGGCTCGACGAGCTTCCCGAGACCGTCTGACCGAATTCCGACGGAGCCGCACACGCCGAAATGAAGGCGAGTGCGGCTCCATTGTTTTCCCCGCCGATCCGACCACCGGCATTCCGGAATTCCGGGCAGCACAAAGAAAGCCCGAGAATTTCTATTCTTTGTATACGGCCCGCGTGTTAATTCTGGGCGCTCGCGGTGTTTACGACGTGTTGCGAAGCCCTCACACGTGAGCGCTCCTGGCGCTTCAGCCGGTGCTGCGCCAGCGAGCGCTCGGCGTGCAGCGCGGTCAGGGTGCGGGCCCGTTCGGCGTCGCCGCGCGCCACGGCGTCGACGATCGCCCCGTGCTCGGCCCACGCCTCGACCGGCTGGGCGGCGGGCTCGACCGCGTACATCCAGGCGATCTTGTGCCGCAGCTGGGTGAGCAGCGCCGTGAGCGCCGGACTGCCGGAGGCCTGTGCCAACGTCTCGTGGAACCAGCTGCCGAGCGAGCGCAGATCCTCTCCCTGACCGCGCCTGGCCCGCTCCTGCCCCAGCCTGACCAGGCCCCGCAGCACCTTGAGATGGGCGTCGGTGCGCCGCTGCGCGGCGCGGGCTGCGCCCAGTGGCTCGAGCAGTGCCCGTACGTCCAGCAGGTCCGCCGCCTCCTGCTCGGTGGGTTCGGCGACATGGGCGCCCGCGTGCCGGCGGCTGATCACGAAGCCCTCGGACTCCAGGGTGCGCAGCGCCTCACGGACGGGGACGCGGGAGACCCCGTAACGGCGGGCCAGCTGCTCCTCGGTCAGCCGGCTGCCGCACGGGAGGACCCCGGACACGATGTCGTCCCGAATCGCCGTGCATACCGACTGCGCGGGAATGCGCATCTTCGACCTCCGCCTTGATCCGCGCGAAACCGGTTCGTCGGCGACTCTATTGCAGCGGGACGGAATTTCCGAAGGCGATCCGGGAACATGGATATCTTTTGGCCAGCGAAAAGCCCCGGCTCAGGACGAGCCGGGGCTTTTCTGACGCTGTTCCGTGGCTGCGGTCAGACGTTCACGCCGCGGGCGCGCAGATACGCGACCGGGTTGATGTCGGAGCCGTACTCGGCGGTGGTGCGCGCCTCGAAGTGGAGGTGCGGGCCGGTCGAGTTGCCGGTCGAGCCCGAGAGGCCTATCCGCTGGCCCGGGGTGACGGTCTGGCCGACCGAGACACTGATGGACGACAGGTGACCGTACTGGGTGTACGTGCCGTCGTTCATCCGGATGACGATGTTGTTGCCGTACGCGCCGCCCCAGCCGGCCTCGACGACGGTGCCGGAGCCGACGGAGACGACCCGGCTGCCGGAGGCGGCCCGGAAGTCGACGCCGGAGTGGCTGCCGGAGGACCAGAGCGCGCCACCGGCCTGGTAGCTGGTGGTCACGTACGAACCGGCGATGGGGAGCTGGAAGGAGTTCAGACGCTTGCGCTCGGCCTCGCGGGCGGCGCGCTCCTTGGCCTCGCGGATCTCCTTGGCGCGGGCCTCGGCCTTGCGCTTCGCCTCCGCCTTCGCCCGGGCCTCGGCCTTGGCCCGCTCGACGGCCTCGGCGGCCTCGCGCTCCTGGGCGGCGGCCTGGGCGTCGATCGTGGCCGCGAGGGTGTCGGCGGCGACGATCTGGGTCAGGCCGGTGTCCTCGAAGGAGGGGGCGTCCGCGTCGGCGGCGAGCGCCGGTGAGGCGAGGGTTCCGATGACGCCGGTGGTGGCGATGGTCGCGATGCCGGCGATGCCCGCGCTACGGCGCGCCATACGGCTCGGACCACGATGCTTCCCGGTGGCACGGGTGAACGCCATGTAGTGGCTGATCCTTTCCTTCCTTCTCGCCTACCGGGTTAGCTGACGGGTTCGGAGCAGGAAGGTCTCCTACGGGCCCCTCCGCACGGATGCGAAGGCGTCCGATTCACCCCAGGGACTTCGTGTGGGTCCCCGGCTCCCCAGGCTCGCGCCTGACGGGGACTCGGCGATGACTGTCCGATGCCACGGGCTCGCGGCGGGTGCAACTGGCGAACAGCCGGACCGACGCTAAGCGGACTGTCTTTCAATCAGCAAACAGACACGCCCGTTTGTAAGACATGCCACAGGGCATACGCCCACCCTTTCCCTCAATACGGACAAAGAGGAGGACCCCGCCATACTGTGATGACGGGGTCCTCGAAGTGGCGCGAGGTTGTCTTGATCAGCCGGTGACGACAGTCACTTCGCCGATGCCGAGGGCACGCACAGGCTCCTCGATCTGCGCCGCGTCACCGACGAGCACGGTGACAAGACGGTCCACCGGGAAGGCGTTCACGACCGCCGCCGTCGCCTCCACCGTGCCGGTCTCGGCCAGGCGGGCGTACAACTGCGCCTGGAAATCGTCCGGAAGGTGCTGCTCGACCTGGTCGGCGAGCGTCCCGGCGACGGAGGCCGCCGTCTCGTACTTCAGCGGCGCCACACCCACCAGGTTCTGCACGGCCACATCGCGCTCGGCGTCCGTCAGCCCCTCGGCGGCGAGGGTGCGCAGCACCTTCCACAGGTCGTCAAGTGCCGGTCCGGTGTTGGGGGTGTCGACGGAGCCGCTGATGGCGAGCATCGAGGCGCCGTGGCCCTCACCGTCGGACCGCAGCACCTGGCCGAAGGCACGGACGCCGTACGTGTAGCCCTTCTCCTCGCGCAGGACGCGGTCCAGGCGCGAGGTGAGGGTGCCACCGAGGCAGTACGTGCCGAGGACCTGGGCCGGCCAGACACGGTCGTGCCGGTCGGCGCCGACGCGCCCGATGAGCAGCTGGGTCTGGACGGCGCCCGGCCGGTCGACGATGACCACCCGGCCGGTGTCGTCGGCCGTGATCGGAGGCATGGGGCGCGGCTCGGCCGTGTTCCCCGTCCACGCGCCCAGCGACTCGGCGAGGACCTTGTCCAGGTCCACGTCGGTCAGGTCGCCGACGACGACGGCCGTGGCCGTGGAGGGCCGCATGTACGCCTCGAAGAAGGCGCGGACGGCCGTGGCGTCGATCGCCGCCACCGTCTCCTCGGTGCCCTGGCGCGGCCGCGACATGCGCGACGTCGCCGGGAACAGCTCCTTGGAGAGCTGCTTGGCCGCCCGGCGGGCCGGGTTGGCCGTCTCGTGAGGGATCTCGTCGAGCCGGTTGCGCACCAGGCGCTCGACCTCGGTGTCGAGGAAGGCCGGCGCGATCAGCGCTTCGGCGAGCAGGCCGAGCGCCTTCGGCAGCCGGGAGACGGGGACCTCCAGGGAGACCCGTACGCCCGGGTGGTCGGCGTGCGCGTCGAGCGTGGCGCCGCAGCGCTCCAGCTCGGCGGCGAACTCCTCGGCGGAGTGCTTGTCCGTGCCCTCGGAGAGGGCGCGGGCCATGATCGTGGCCACGCCGTCCAGGCCCTCGGGTTCGGCGTCCAGCGGGGCGTCGAGGAAGATCTCGACGGCCACCACCTGCTGGCCGGGGCGGTGACAGCGCAGCACCGTCAGGCCGTTGTCCAGCGCTCCACGGCCCGGGGCCGGGAAGGCCCAGGGCTTGGCGGTGCCCGGCTCCGGCTGCGGGTGGAACGTCATGCTCGTCAAAGACGCGGCAGCGTCGGTCACTGGTCCGCTCCCTCTTCCTCGTCGCTGTCGCTCTGTTCGGTACCGGTCGGCTCGTAGACGAGCACCGCGCGGTTGTCCGGGCGCAGCCGGGCCTTGGCAACCGCCTGCACCTCCTCCGCGGTGACGTCCAGGACCCGGTGCACGGCGGTGAGGGCGAGCTGCGGGTCGCCGAACAGGACCGCGAAGCGGCACAGTTCGTCGGCCCGGCCCGCGACCGTGCCGAGCCGGTCCAGCCACTCGCGCTCCAACTGGGCCTGGGCGCGCTCCATCTCCTCGGGCGTCGGGCCCTCGGCGGCGAACCGGGCCAGCTCCTCGTCGACGGCGGCCTCGATCTCGGGCACCTCGACACCGCCGGACGTCTTGACGTCCAGCCAGCCCAGCGACGGCGCGCCAGCCAGCCGCAGCAGGCCGAAGCCGGCCGCCACCGCCGTGCGGTCGCGGCGGACCAGGCGGTTGTGGAGCCGCGAGGACTCGCCGCCACCGAGGACGGTCAGGGCCAGGTCGGCGGCGTCGCACTCGCGCGTGCCGTCGTGCGGGAGCCGGTAGGCGGCCATCAGCGCGCGGGCCGGGACCTCCTCCTCGACGACCTCGCGCAGCTGCTCGCCGATGGTCTCCGGCAGGGTGCCGTCGCGCGGCGGCAGCTTGCCGTCGTGGGACGGGATCGAGCCGAAGTACTTCTCGATCCAGGCCAGGGTCTGCGCGGGGTCGATGTCGCCGACGACCGAGAGCACCGCGTTGTTCGGCGCGTAGTACGTGCGGAAGAAGGACCGCGCGTCCTCGAGGGTGGCCGCGTCCAGGTCGGCCATGGAGCCGATCGGCGTGTGGTGGTAGGGGTGGCCCTCGGGGTACGCGAGGGCGGTGAGCTTCTCGAAGGCCGTGCCGTAGGGCACGTTGTCGTACCGCTGGCGGCGCTCGTTCTTGACGACGTCCCGCTGGTTCTCCATGGACTCGTCGTCCAGGGCCGCGAGCAGCGAGCCCATGCGGTCCGCCTCCAGCCAGAGCGCCAGCTCCAGCTGGTGGGTGGGCATGGTCTCGAAGTAGTTGGTGCGCTCGAAGCTCGTCGTGCCGTTGAGCGAGCCGCCCGCGCCCTGCACCAGCTCGAAGTGGCCGTTGCCGTGGACCTGCTTCGAGCCCTGGAACATCAGGTGCTCGAAGAGGTGGGCGAGGCCGGTGCGGCCCGCGACCTCGTGGCGCGAGCCGACGTCGTACCAGAGGCAGACCGCGGCGACCGGGGTCAGGTGGTCCTCGGAGAGCACCACCCGCAGGCCGTTGGCCAGCCGGTGCTCGGTCGCTGTCAGGCCGCCGGAGCCGGCCTCTGCCGTGGCCGTGTGACCCATGGGCATGTACGTCCCTTCGATCGCGATATGGAAAAGTCCTGCCACCCTATGCAAGCGCACTGACACCTGGCGAAGTTCCCGCAGGTTCGAGGCGTCCCTCTTCCGGGTCGCAGGGGCGTCGCGGACGGCCGACGACGGGCCGTACCCGGGTCGCGGTCGGCGTTGTCGGTGGGACGGTCCACAATGGTCCGCGTCAGATCAACCTTGTTGGTGAAGGAGCCGCAGCCGCGATGGCCCGCCGCAGCACGAAGACACCGCCGCCGGAAGACGCGTTCGAGGAGAGGATCCTCGACATCGACGTCGTCGACGAGATGCAGGGCTCCTTCCTCGAGTACGCGTACTCGGTGATCTACTCCCGCGCGCTGCCCGACGCCCGGGACGGCATGAAGCCGGTGCAGCGCCGCATCGTCTACCAGATGAACGAGATGGGCCTGCGCCCCGACCGCGGCTATGTGAAGTGCGCGCGCGTCGTCGGCGAGGTCATGGGCAAGCTGCACCCCCACGGCGACGCGTCGATCTACGACGCGATGGTCCGCATGGCGCAGCCCTTCTCCATGCGGCTCCCCCTCGTCGACGGCCACGGCAACTTCGGCTCCCTGGGCAACGACGACCCGCCGGCCGCCATGCGGTACACCGAGTCGAAGATGGCCGCCGCGGCGCTGATGATGACCGAGTCGATCGACGAGGACACCGTCGACTTCTCGCCGAACTACGACGGCCAGGAGCGGGAGCCCGTCGCGCTCCCCGCGGCCTACCCGAACCTGCTGGTCAACGGCGCGTCCGGAATCGCCGTCGGCATGGCGACCAACATGCCGCCGCACAACCTGGGCGAGGTCATCGCGGCCGCCCGGCACCTGATCCGGCACCCGAACGCGGACCTCGAGGCGCTGATGCGCTTCGTGCCCGGCCCCGACCTCCCCACGGGCGGCCGGATCGTCGGCCTGTCCGGCATCAAGGACGCGTACGAGAACGGCCGAGGCACGTTCAAGATCCGCGCCACGGCGACGGTGGAGACCGTGACGGCGCGCCGCAAGGGCATCGTCGTCACCGAGCTGCCCTTCACGGTCGGCCCGGAGAAGGTCATCTCCAAGATCAAGGATCTGGTCGGCTCCAAGAAGCTGCAGGGCATCGCGGACGTCAAGGACCTCACCGACCGTGCCCACGGTCTGCGCCTGGTCATCGAGGTCAAGAACGGCTTCGTGCCGGAGGCTGTCCTGGAGCAGCTCTACAAGCTGACGCCGATGGAGGAGTCCTTCGGCATCAACAACGTGGCGCTGGTCGACGGCCAGCCGCTCACCCTGGGCCTCAAGGAGCTCCTCGAGGTCTATCTCGACCACCGCTTCGACGTGGTGCGCCGCCGCTCCGAGTTCCGCCGCAGCAAGAAGCGCGACCGGCTGCACCTGGTCGAGGGTCTGCTCGTCGCGCTGCTCGACATCGACGAGGTCATCCGCCTCATCCGCTCCAGCGAGAACTCGGCGCAGGCCAAGGAGCGCCTGATCGAGCGCTTCTCGCTGAGCGAGGTCCAGACGCAGTACATCCTGGACACCCCCCTGCGCCGGCTCACCAAGTTCGACCGGATCGAGCTGGAGACCGAGCGCGACCGGCTCAACGGCGAGATCGACGAGCTGACCGGGATCCTGGATTCCGACAACGAGCTGCGCAAGCTGGTCTCGGCCGAACTGGCCGCGGTGGCGAAGAAGTTCGGCACCGACCGGCGCACGGTCCTGCTGGAGTCGGCGGGCGCGCCGGTCGCCGCCGCGTCCCTCGAGGTCGCGGACGACCCCTGCCGGGTCCTGCTGTCCTCGACGGGCCTCCTGGCCCGTACGGCGACGGAGGAGATCCCGGCCGCCGCGGAGGGCAGGCGTGCCAAGCACGACGTGATCGTCTCCGTGGTTCCGGCGACGCAGCGCGGCGACGTCGGCGCGGTGACCTCCGCCGGACGGCTGCTGCGGATCGCGGTGATCGACCTGCCGCAGCTGCCGAACACGGCCGCCGCGCCGAACCTGGCGGGCGGGGCGCCGCTGGCGGAGTTCCTCACGCTGGAGGACGACGAGACGGTGGTCTGCCTGACCACGCTCGACGAGTCCTCACCGGGCCTTGCGCTCGGCACCCTGCAGGGCGTCGTGAAGCGCGTGGTGCCGGACTATCCGACGAACAAGGACGAGTTGGAGGTCATCACCCTCAAGGACGGTGACCGGATCGTCGGCGCGACCGAGCTGCGCACGGGCGAGGAGGACCTGGTCTTCATCACGTCCGACGCCCAGCTCCTGCGCTACCAGGCGTCGCAGGTACGGCCCCAGGGCCGCCCGGCGGGCGGCATGGCGGGCATCAAGCTGACCGCGGGCGCCGAGGTGATCTCGTTCACGGCGGTGGACCCGGCGGCGGACGCGGTGGTGTTCACGGTCGCGGGTTCCACGGGCACGCTGGACGACTCGGCCGGTACGTCGGCGAAGCTGACGCCGTTCGACCAGTACCCCCGCAAGGGCCGTGCGACGGGCGGCGTGCGCTGCCAGCGCTTCCTGAAGGGCGAGGACGTGCTCATCCTCGCCTGGGCGGGCGCGACCCCGGCGTTCGCCGCTCAGAAGACCGGTGCCCCGGTGGATCTCCCCGAGATCGACCCACGCCGTGACGGCTCGGGCACCCCGCTGCCGAAGCCGGTCGCGGTCCTGGCGGGCCCGGCGAGCTAGAGCTCCGGAGCAGCCGTCTCGTCCGGCTGCTGTACGTATCGCAGGACGCCCCACATGCTGTGCTCGTCGGGGGCGTCCTGCGGGCCGTTCACGCGGCAGCCGTCTAGCTCCTTGCGCAGGGCGTCGCCGTCGATGCCCGAGCCGATGAGGACGAGCTGGCTGAGCCGTTCCTGGCCGGCCGGCCAGGGCTCGGGGTAGAAGCGCAGGAACCTGCCGACGGCGTGCACGGAGTAGCGGTTGTCGGGGTCGGCGGCGCCGAAGTCGACGAATCCCTTGATGCGGTAGAGACCCTCCGGGCGGGAGTCCAGGAACTCCATCAGCCTGCGCGGGTGCAGTGCGGTCTCCGAGGCCAGGGAGAGGGTCTCGTAGACGGCGTGCGGATGGTCGTGGTCGTCTTCGGGATCCCCGTAGAGCAGGTCCTCGATGGACATCTGCCCTTCGATCTCCCCGTCGGGCACCACCCGGTCGAAGAGAAGCTCGGGGTCGACGCGTCCGTGCGCGGCGCGGACCACCGCGGCGGGTGCGGCGAGCCCGCTGACGGCGGCATGGACGACGTCCAGCTCCCGCTCCCCCACCCGGTCGGCCTTGTTGACCACGACGAGGTCGGCGAGGGCGAGATGCCGGTCCGTCTCGGGGTGCCGCGCACGCGTGGCGGAGAACTCGGCGGCGTCGACGACCTGCACGAGCCCGCCGTACACGATCCGCTCGTTCTCACTGGCGAGCACCATCCGCACGAGCTCCTGGGGCTCCGCGAGCCCGCTCGCCTCGATCACGATCACATCGAGGCGCAGCTCGGGCCGGGTGAGCACCTCCAGGTACTCGTCCAGCTCACTCACGTCGACGGCGCAGCACAGACATCCGTTGCCGAGCGAGACGGTGGACCCGACCTGCCCGGCCACGGTCATGGCGTCGATCCCGATGTCACCGAAGTCGTTGACCATGACCCCGATCCGGGTGCCTCGGGCACTGCGCAGCAGATGGTTGAGCAGCGTCGTCTTCCCCGATCCGAGAAACCCGGAGAGGACGACGACAGGGATCTGCTGCTTGCTCAAGGAAAACCCCTCCGACGACTCGGCACACACCAAAGCCCCCAGAATAGGCAACCGGCCCACATCCCACCTACGGGCTGCCGCCGACGGCGGGCAAGGGCCCACGCGTACCCGGTCCGACCCGACTGCCCACCGGGCACACGCCCACCACAGCACGAGCACGGCGGCCCGAGAACCTCATGCCCTTCCCTGCCGGCGACGCGAAGCCGTCGCGTCCCATCGCCTCGCAGCCGCCGAGGGCGGGCCACCGCCCACTGGGCGGCCCGCACCTCTGCCCTCCTTCCCGCACGGGTGGTGCGCGTGGGAACCCCAGCCCGGCCGGAGGCCGGGGCGCACCACCCCGGCCCGCGGCCGCACCACCCGCCCCCGCCCACCGCCGCCCGCCGAGGGCCCCGCACATTTCCGGTCCCGGTCACCCTCCCCGTACCGTTCCTGCCATGAGCCCCGCACCGACCACCCCGCCGCCGCCCCCCGCGCGACGCAGGCGGTTCGGCTGGCCGCAGCGGGTCTTCTCGCAGGTCCTCCTCATGCAGCTGGCCATCGCGACCGGCGTCACGGTGCTGGCCACCGGCTTCTTCCTCGCCCCCCTCAGCGCCCAGCTCGACGACCAGGCCATGCGCCGTGCCCTCGCCATCGCCGAGACGACCGCCTCCCCTCAGGTCGCCGCCGCGCTGACGGGCTCCGCGCCCTCCGCACAGGGCCCCGTACAGGCGGAGGCCGAGCGGATCAGGCAGTCCACCGGCGCCGAATACGTCGTCGTCATGGACACCCGCGGCGTGCGCTGGTCCCACACCGACCCCGCGCAGATCGGCAGGCGCGTCTCCACGGACCCCAGCGAGGCGCTCGCCGGGCGCGAGGTCATGGAGATCGACAGCGGCACGCTCGGCCGCTCCGCGCGCGGCAAGGCCCCCTTGCACGGCCCCGACGGGACGATCGTCGGCGCGGTGTCCGTCGGTATCGAGTACGACAGCGTGCAGGACCGCCTGCTCGGCGCGATCCCGGGACTCCTCGCGTACGCCGGCGGCGCCCTGGCGGCCGGCGCCCTCGCCGCGTATCTGATCTCCCGCAGGCTCCAGCGGCGGACCCACGACCTGGCGTTCTCCGACATCTCCGCGCTGCTCGCGGAGCGCGAGGCCATGCTCCACGGCATCCGCGAGGGTGTCGTCGCCCTCGACCGCACGGGCCGCGTGCGCCTGATGAACGACGAGGCCCAGCGCCTCCTCGGGATCGGCCCGGAGGCCACCGGCCGGCCGCTGGAGGACGCCCTCGGTCCCGGCCGCACGGCCGATGTGCTGGCCGGGCGGGTCACGGGCGAGGACCTGGTGACCGTCCGCGGCCACCGCGTCCTCATCGCCAACCGGATGCCGACGGACGACGGCGGCGCCGTGGCGACCCTGCGCGACCGCACCGAGCTGGAGCGGCTCGGGCGCGAGCTGGACTCCACCCGCGGCCTGATCGACGCCCTGCGCGCCCAGGACCACGAGCACGCCAACCGGCTGCACACCCTGCTGGGCCTCCTCGAGCTGGAGATGCACGAGGAGGCGGTCGAGTTCGTCACCGAGGTCGTCGGCGTCCATCGGGCCACCGCCGAGCAGGTCACGGAGAAGGTCCACGATCCGCTGCTCGCCGCGCTCCTGGTCGGCAAGGCCACGGTCGCCGCGGAGCGGGGCGTGTCGTTGCGGATCTCGTCCGACTCGCTGCTCCCCGACCGTCTGGTGGACCCGCGCGAGCTGGTCACCGTCGTCGGCAATCTCGTCGACAACGCCCTGGACGCCGCCGCGGGCACCGCCGAACCGCGCGTCGAGATCGCGCTGCGGGCCGAGGGACGCACCGCCGTCCTGCGTGTCACCGACAGCGGCCCGGGCGTCCCGGACGACCGCCGCGAACTGATCTTCACCGAGGGCTGGACCACGAAGGAGCTGCCGTCGCACGGCAAGCGGGGTCTGGGCCTGGCTCTGGTCCGCCGGCTCGCCGAGCGCCGGGGCGGCAGCGCGCGGGTCGCCGACGGGCCGGACGGGGGCGCCGAGTTCACCGTCGTACTCCCGGAGGCACTCGGCGAGCCGGAGCCCGGATCGGCGCCGGAGCCCGCCATGGCCCGGGCGGACGAGGAGCCGCGATGATCGACGTACTGGTCGTGGACGACGACGTACGCGTCGCGCGGATCAACGCGGCCTATGTGACGAAGATGCCCGGGTTCCGCGTCGTCGCCACCGCCCACTCGACCGCGGAGGCGATCGCTCGCCTCGGTGAGGTCCCGGTCGACCTCATCCTGCTCGACCACTACCTGCCGGACGAGAACGGCCTCGCGGTCGTACGGGAGCTGCGCCGGCAGGGCCACCAGACCGACGTGATCATGGTCACCGCCGCGCGCGACGTGGCGACGGTCCAGGCGGCGATGCGCCACGGCGCGCTCCAGTACCTGGTCAAGCCGTTCACGTTCGCCGGGCTGCGCGCCAAGCTGGACGCGTACGCCGCCCTGCGCCACACCCTCGACGGAGGCGGCGAGGCCGAGCAGGCGGAGGTGGACCGGTTCTTCGGCGCCCTGTCGGCGGGTGCGGCCGAGCCCGCACTGCCGAAGGGTCACTCCCCCACCACCGCCGAGCTCGTACGGCAGGTGCTGCTCGCCGCCGACGGAGCCCTGTCCGCGCAGGAGATCGCCGAGCGCGCCGGGGTGAGCCGGCAGACCGCCCAGCGCTATCTCAAGCTGCTCGAGCGCACCGGGCGCGTACGCCTCTCGCTGAGGTACGGCGAGACGGGCCGGCCCGAGCACCGCTACGTCTGGGTCCCGGCCGCGCGCTGAGCTGCCTCCCGGGGTTCACACGGCGCCGGCGCCGGTGAGCGCCCTGACCTCCGTCTCCGCGTGCTTGGCCGCGTCCGGCGGCTCGGAGGAGGTGACCGTGCCGAGCCAGCCCGCCAGGAAGCCGAGCGGGATGGAGACGACCCCCGGGTTCTGCAGCGGGAAGACATGGAAGTCGACGCCCGGGAAGAGCGCGTCGGGGCTGCCGGAGACGACCGGCGAGAGCACGACCAGCAGGACGGCCGGGATCAGCCCTCCGTACACCGACCACACGGCGCCCCGCGTGGTGAACTTCCGCCAGAAGAGCGAGTAGAGCAGCACGGGAAGGTTGGCGGAGGCGGCGACCGCGAAGGCGAGTCCGACCAGGAACGCCACGTTCAGGTCGCGGGCGAGCAGTCCGAGACCGATCGCGGCCACCCCGATGCCTGCGGCGGCCAGGCGTGCCACGGTCACCTCGCTGTACTGCTTCGCGTGCGCGCTGCGGCGCCTCAGCGAGGCGTACAGATCATGGGCCACGGACGCGGAGGAGGCGAGCGTGATCCCGGCGACAACGGCCAGGATGGTGGCGAAGGCGATGGCTGCGACGATCGCGAAGAGCACGGTGCCACCGGTCGACCCCGCACCGCCGCCGAGGTCGAGGGCGAGAAGCGGCACGGCGGTGTTCCCGGCGGCGTTGGAGGCGCGGACGGCGTCGGGGCCGATGATCGCGGCCGCGCCGAAGCCGAGGACGATCGTCATCAGATAGAAGCCGCCGATGAGCCCGATGGCCCAGACGACCGAACGGCGGGCGGCCCGCGCGGTGGGCACGGTGTAGAAGCGGGACAGGATGTGCGGCAGGCCCGCGGTACCGAGGACGAGCGCGATGCCGAGGCTGATGAAGTCGAGCCGCGCGGTCCACTCTCCGCCGTACCGCAACCCCGGTGCGAGGAAATCCCGTCCGTGCCCACTGCGCTCGGCGGCGGCGGTGAGCAGCTGGTTGAAGTCACCGTTGAAGCGGAGCAGGACGAGCACGGTGAGGGCGATCGTGCCGGCCATGAGGAGCACCGCCTTGACGATCTGGATCCAGGTGGTCGCGCGCATCCCGCCCAGCGACACATAGATCACCATCAGGGCGCCGACGCCGATCACGGTCCAGGACCGGGCCGCCTCGCTCGTACCGCCGAGGAGGAGGGCGACCAGGCTGCCGGCTCCCACCATCTGGGCCACCAGATAGAGCACGGAGACGGTGACGGAGGACGTTCCGGCGGCGATCCGGACGGGGCGTTCCGCCATCCGTGCGGCGACGACGTCGGCGAGCGTGAACCGACCGCAGTTGCGTACCAGTTCGGCGACCAGGAGGAGCACGACCAGCCAGGCGACGAGGAAGCCGACGGAGTACAGCATCCCGTCGTAGCCGAAGAGCGCGATGAGGCCCGAGATGCCGAGGAAGGAGGCGGCGGACATGTAGTCGCCGGCGATGGCGAAACCGTTCTCCATGGGCGAGAACAGTCGTCCGCCGGCGTAGAACTCCTCGGCGGAGCCGTGGCGGTTGCGGCTCACCCAGGTGGTGATCCCCAGCGTCACCGCGATGAACGCGCTGAACAGCAGCAGTGCGAGCGTCTGATGGTCGTCGGTCACCGTCGGCCCCCTCGCGTCATCTCCTGGGCGCGCGTTTCGTCGTACACGGTCCAGCGCAGTTCCAGCGCCGCCCGGTCCCGGCGCAGCCGGGCGTGCCGGGCGTAGGCCCAGGTCATCAGGAAGGTGGTGAGGAACTGGCCGAGTCCGGCGACCATCGCCACATTCACCGCGCCGGCGACCGGCCGGGCCATCAGCCCGGGTGCCACGGTCGCGGCCACCACATAGGCGAGGTACCAGAGGAGGAAGCCGAGGGCGGCGGGGATCACGAACCGCCGGTAGCGGCCGCGTACTTCCTGGAAGGCGGGACTGCGCTGGACCGCCAGATAGATGTCGGCAGCGCTGTGGGCCGGCTGCTGTCGCGGAACGGCTCCCGGCATCGGCACGCTGTGCGCCGAGGCGCCGGCCGGCGTCTCGGTCTCGGCCGCCTCACCCCAACCGGCGGCCAGTGCGTCATACCAGGGGTCGTCGATCCGCACTGCCGGGAGGCCCGGCCCTTCGCGCTTCTCCACCGGTGAACTCTCCTTGTCAGCGAACCGTTTCGGCCGCGTGCCCAAGGATGGACAGAGCGGGAAGATCCAGGACTCTTCTCCTCCCGCTCTTCACCCCATCAGGTGACGGTTTCGCCAGGTGGTGCCACGAGCCCGTGCTGATATGCGTACCGGACGGCCTGCACCCGGTCGCGCACCCCGATCTTGGCGAAGAGGTTGTTGATGTGTGTCTTGACGGTCGCCGTGGAGATGCCGAGCCGGCGGGCGATCTCCTGGTTGGAGAGCCCGTCCGCGACCAGGCGGAGCACTTCGGTCTCGCGCTCGGTGAGTCCGTCGGGCTGCGACCCGCCGTGCTGCGGACCTCGCCATCCGTCCTGCGCCGCCTCGGACGGTCGTCCACGGGACGGTGCGTACCGCTGAGGCTGGGCCATCAGCTGTTCCAGGAGCCTCCGTTGGACGGCGGGGGCGAGCCCGGCCCGTCCGTCGAGCACGTCATGGACGGCCCGTACGATCTCCTCCCCGCCCGCGTCCTTGGTGAGGTAGCCGCGGGCACCGGCGCGGAGTGCCGGGAAGAGCGAGTCGTCGTCGGCGTAGGTGGTCAGTACGACGACTTCGGTGTCCGGGTGCTCGGAGCGGATGCGCCGGGTCGCCTCCACCCCGTCGCACCGCGGCATCCGGAGGTCCATGAGCACCACATCGGGGGCGAGTTCCGCGGTCAGCGCGATGGCTTCCTCGCCGTCCCTGGCGGCTCCTACGACCTCGATGCCGGGGAGCAGTCCGAGAACGAGCACGATCCCCTCGCGCACCATGGACTGATCGTCGGCCACGATCACGCGCGCGACCCGGCCGTTGTCGTGCTGCGCGTTCCGACCGCTCATGCCGGCACCCTCAGCCGCACCGCAAACCCTTCGTCCTCGGGGCCGGCCTCCAGCGTGCCGCCCAGGAGTTCGGCGCGCTCCCTCATGCCGATGAGGCCGTAACCGGAACCCGAACCGCTCAGCCCCGCGCCCTCGGTGTCCCCGGCCGCACCCGAGTCCCGTATCTCCAGGGCGATCTCCCCCGTCTCGTAGGCGAGCCGGAGCCGCGTCCTGGCCCCCGGCGCGTGTTTGCGTACGTTCGTGAGGGCTTCCTGGGCCACTCTCCGTACCGCCTGTGAGGCCTCCGCCGGAAGGGGCCTGCGCTCACCGACGACCTCGACCTCGGCCCGGTCCCCGCGAGCCAGCTCCCGCAGATAGTCCTCGACGGGCACCATGTCGCCGCGGAGCGCGGAGAGTGCGTGCCGGGTCTCGGCGAGCCCCTCGCGAGCCATGGACCGGGCGGCGGCCACCCGCTCGAGGACGTCCTCCCGCCGAGCGCCGGCCTCGATCTGCAGTCGCGCGGCCTCCAGGTGAACCATCTGCGCGGAGAGGCTGTGCGCCAGCACGTCATGGATCTCGCGGGCGATCCTGGCCCGTTCGGTCAGGGCCGCGGAGGCGGCCTCTGCCTCACGGGCCGCCCGCTCCTGCGCCAGCAGCCGGAACCCTGCGCTGCGGGCCTGCGCGTCCAGGCGAAGGGAGTACCCGGTGAGCAGCACAGCGGCCGTGGTCACTCCGGCTCCCAGAAACCCGGTCTCGTCCGCGTCGACGAAGCCTCCGGCGAGGACCAGCACCGTGCCCAGGGCGACGAGCAGCGGGAGGCGCTCCATCGCCGTGACCGAGACGACGATCCAGATCAGCGTCGCGGAGACATGGGCTCCGGCGGCATGGGCGCCGAGCCCGGCCGCGGCCACGAGGGCGAGCAGCCCGAGCGACCGCGAGAGCTGACCGGCGACGGTGGTGGCGTGATAGGCGACGACCGCCGCCACGCAGAGGGCGAGACCGAGCGGGGGCAGGACCCCGTACCAGCCGGGGAAGGCCCCTGAGATGTACGCGCTCGCCACGATCCATGAACAGATCGCGGTGAGCAGCAGGCCGTCGATCACGAGGCGGCCGCGTGGCACGCCGACCCGGGTCAGCGCCTCCGGCGCGGGCCACACGAGCCATCGCCCGGTCGACCTGCTGCGATCCATGTCCGTCCCCCTCCGTCGCTTCGATGCTACGGAGGGGAGATGCGTCTGTGATCGTCTCAGGGGTGGAACTCTGCGGCTCCACCCCTGGGTGGACGGTCGGTCGGACGCGCCGGGCTGGGCGTCGATCCGCGAGCGGTTCGACGGCTAGGCGTCGATCCGCGAGCGGTCGAGCGTCGCCGCGGAGCTGGTGATGAACTCCTTGCGGGGAGCCACGTCGTTGCCCATGAGCAGATCGAAGACGTGCTCGGCCGACTCCAGGTCGCCGATGTTGATCCGGCGCAGGGTCCGGTGCCGCGGGTCCATCGTCGTCTCCGCCAGCTGGTCGGCGTCCATCTCGCCGAGACCCTTGTAGCGCTGGATGGCGTCCTTGTAGCGGACGCCCTTGCGCTGGAACTCGAGCAGGGTCTGACGCAGCTCGTTGTCGGAGTACGTGTAGACGTACTTGTCCTGGCCCTTCTTGGGCTGGACGAGCTCGATGCGGTGCAGCGGGGGTACGGCGGCGAAGACGCGTCCCTGCTCGACCATGGGCCGCATGTAGCGCTGGAAGAGGGTCAGCAGCAGCGTGCGGATGTGGGAGCCGTCGACATCGGCGTCGGTCATCATGATGACCTTGCCGTACCGGGCGGCGTCGATGTCGAAGGTGCGGCCGGAGCCGGCTCCTATGACCTGGATGATCGCTCCGCACTCGGCGTTCTTGAGCATGTCCGAGACGGAGGACTTCTGGACGTTGAGGATCTTGCCTCGGATCGGCAGCAGGGCCTGGAACTCGCTGTTGCGGGCGAGCTTGGCGGTGCCGAGCGCGGAGTCTCCCTCGACGATGAAGAGCTCGCTGCGCTCCACGTCGTCGCTGCGACAGTCGGCGAGCTTGGCCGGCAGCGAGGAGGACTCCAGCGCGGTCTTACGGCGCTGCGCGTCCTTGTGCTGCCGGGCGGCGATACGGGTCCTGGCGGCCGCCACGGTCTTGTCCAGGACGGCCCGGGCCTGGGCCTTGGCGTCACGCTTGGTGGACGTCAGGAAGGCCTTCAGCTCCTTGGCGATCACGTTGGCGACGATCCTGCGGGCCGCCGAGGTGCCGAGCACCTCCTTGGTCTGGCCCTCGAACTGCGGCTCGGCGAGCCGGACCGTCACGACCGCCGTGAGCCCCTCCAGGGCGTCGTCCTTGACGATGTCGTCCTCGGCGACGCGCAGCATCTTGGCGGAGCGCAGGACCTCGTTGACCGTCTTGGTGATGGCCTGCTCGAAGCCGGAGACGTGCGTGCCGCCCTTGGGGGTGGCGATGATGTTGACGAAGGACTTGACCGTGCTGTCGTAGCCGGTGCCCCAGCGCAGCGCGACGTCGACGCCCAGCTCACGGGTGACCTCGGTGGGGGTCATGTGGCCGCGGTCGTCGAGGACCGGCACGGTCTCCTTGAAGGTGCCCGTGCCCGTCAGCCGCTGGACGTCGCAGACAGCCTTGTCCTGGGCGAGGAACTCGCAGAACTCGCTGATGCCGCCGTCGAAGCGGAAGGTCTCCTCGCTCTTGCCCACACCGTCCAGGTCCCGCTCGTCGCGGACCACGATGGTCAGGCCGGGAACCAGGAAGGCGGTCTGGCGGGCACGCTGGTGGAGCGTCTCCAGGGAGAGCTTGGCGTCCTTGAGGAAGATCTGGCGGTCGGCCCAGTACCGCACGCGGGTGCCGGTGCGGGTCTTCGGGACGCGCTTGCCCTTCAGTAGACCGTTGCCCGGGTCGAAGGGGCTGTCGGGGCCCTGCTCGGTGAAGATGCCGGGCACGCCGCGGCGGAAGCTGATCGAGTGCGTGGCGCTGTTCCGGTCGACCTCGACGTCGAGCCGGGCCGACAGCGCGTTCACCACGGAGGCGCCCACGCCGTGCAGGCCGCCGGAGGCGGCGTACGAGCCGCCGCCGAACTTTCCGCCGGCGTGCAGCTTGGTCATGACGACCTCGACGCCGGAGAGCCCGGTCTTGGGCTCGACGTCGACCGGGATGCCCCGGCCGTTGTCCTGCACCTCGACGGAGCCGTCGTCGTGAAGGATCACGTCGATGCGGTCGCAGTAGCCGCCGAGGGCCTCGTCGACCGAGTTGTCGATGATCTCCCAGATGCAGTGCATCAGGCCGCGGCTGTCGGTGGACCCGATGTACATGCCGGGGCGCTTGCGGACCGCTTCGAGCCCTTCGAGTACGAGCAGGTGCCGCGCGGTGTAGTTGGAACCGTCACGGTCTGCGGTCAGCAGCGCACTGGACGGCACGGACGTTTCGGCGGTCACGCGGTTCGCTCCTCGCTGAATTTGAAAACTGGCCCGGTGGGGTAAGGCCCGGCGTCGTTCACCGGTCTGAGGGTACCGATGCCTGGTAGAGCCGTTGTCACGCCACCCTCCTGATTTCTCATGCTAGTGCAGAGTCGCATGAGTGTTCGATCCCTCGATGGGGTGACGTGAACATCACGTTCCCTTCCAGGCATGAACCATTTAGGCTCCGGGCACGTCCTCATGAACAACCGGCAACCCAGCCGGGAGGACGAACCGAGACAAGCAATGCGAAATCCGTAGAGCGACGCAATACGGCTCATTCGCCGCCAACCGGCAGCAGACAGCCACCTCGGGAAGAAGTTTCGAGGAAAAGCCACGAGCGGGAACGTTTTCGGCCTGGTTGGATGTTGACCCTGGTACGACAGCTCGTCGAGCTAGAGAAGAGGCGACGTGACTACTGTTCTGACCCCCGCGAGCCCCCTGACGGCCGCTGACCGCTGCGACCGCTGCGGCGCCCAGGCGTACGTGCGCGTCGTCCTGACCAGCGGCGGTGACTTGCTCTTCTGCGCTCACCACGGGCGCAAGTTCGAGCCGGAACTCAAGAAGATCGCCGCGGAAATACAGGATGAGACGGACCGGCTCACCGACGTGCCGGCCAAGGCAGTAGACGAGGACCGCTGACACCTCGCATCCACGACGAGCCAAGGGCCGGTCGCTGACCGGACGACGGGCGGCCCCCCCCCCCACAACGGGGGGGGCGCCC
>NZ_JBHJTL010000074.1:0-41519 GCF_042264065.1 Streptomyces sp. NPDC056222
GGCGGGCGCGCCGCCCCCCCCGGTGGGCCCACCGGCGCCCCCCGCGGGCGGGCTCCCCGGGGATCGGGGAGCCGGCCCTGCGCTGCCGATTCGAGGAGTCAGACCTTCACCGGCTCCGGCATCTGCGGCGCCACCGGACCGCCCGAGGCCACCGGGACCTCCGCCGGCTCCGTCTCCACGTTGAACTCCTCCAGGAGCTCGCGGCTGAAGCCCCAGAAGTACGTCGCCACGAAGCCCACCACGTAGCCGACCAGCAGCCCGCCCGCGTAGATCGCGATCGTCTCGCCGAGGCCCTTGTTGCCGTCGAGGAGCGGGAAGAGGGCCCAGCCCGAGGGGCCGATGGCCGTCGAGCCGACCTTGTCGCCCAGCATGTTGAACAGGCCGACGAAGCCGCCGCCGAACGCGCCGCCGACGCAGGCCGTGACGAACGGGCGGCCGAGCGGGAGCGAGACACCGTAGATCAGCGGTTCGCCGACACCGAGGAAGCCGGCGGGGAGGGCGGACTTGATGGTGCGGCGGATCGAGCCGTTGCGGGGGAGCTTGAGGTAGACGGCGACCGCCGCGCCGACCTGGCCCGCGCCCGCCATCGCGAGGATCGGGAGGAGGACGGTGAAGCCCTGCTGCTCGATCAGGGTGGTGTGGATCGGGATCAGGGCCTGGTGAAGGCCCAGCATCACCAGCGGCAGGAACAGTCCGCCGAGTACGAAGCCGGCGCCGGCGCCCGCGTTGGCGAGGAGCCAGTTGGCGAAGTCCCCGATCGCGGTGGAGACCTCACCGGCCACGAACATCAGGCCGAAGATCGTGACCAGGCCGGAGACCAGGACCGTGAGCGTCGGAGTGACCAGGACGTCGAGCGCCTCCGGCACCCAGCGACGGCACCACTTCTCGACGTACACCGCGAGTACGGCCGCGCCGAGCGCGCCGAGGACACCGCCCTGGCCGGGCGACAGCGTCTGGCCGAAGGCGTCGATCTTGGCGACACCGGGGAAGACGATGATCGCCGCGACGGCGCCGCCCAGGATCGGCGTACCGCCGAACTCCTTCGCGGTGTTGAAGCCGACGAAGACCGCGATCAGCGCCATGAAGCCGCTCGCCATCGCCGCGAGGGCGGGGGTGACGGACGGCAGCCGGCCGAGGTTGATGAGCAGGCCGTTGAGGCCGGCGATGATGCCGCAGCCGATGAGGGCGGGGATCAGCGGGACGAAGATGTTCGCGATCCGGCGGAGGAACAGCTTGAAGGGGGTCTGGTTCTTCGCCTTCCTCGCGGCCTTGATCGCCGCGCCCTGCGCCGCGAGCTCGTCGGCGGTGTGCGTCGGTGCCGACGCGGCGACGAGCGCCTCGAACTCCGGCGTCACCCTCGCCACCGTGCCCGGGCCGAGCACGATCTGGTACGTGTCGTCCTCCACCACGCCCATCACGGACGGCAGGGCCTTCAGGGCCTCGTCCTGGACGAGCGAGCGGTCCCGCAGACCCAGCCGGAGCCGGGTCATGCAGTGGGCCACGGAGCCGATGTTCTCTGCGCCGCCGACGAGCGGGAGGATCGCGGCGGCGATGGCGCGGTTCTTGTCGTCTGTGCTCATGGTGCGGTGGTGCCTTGCTGTGCGGGGGCGGGGAGGTTCAGGACTGCGCGTGCAGGGCGGCGCGCAGATGGCCCTGTGAGTCGGTGAGGCGCTGGTCGGCGCTCTTGGCGTCGATGTCGGCGAGGATCATCAGGATCGCGGTCTTCACCTCGCCGTCGGCGGCGGCGAGGGAGGTCTCGATCTGCTCGTCCGGGGCTCCGGTGGCGAGCGCGACGATCCGCCGCGACCTGGCCTGGAGCTTCTCGTTGGAGGCGCGAACGTCGACCATCAGGTTTCCGTACGTCTTGCCGAGCCGGATCATGGTGATCGTCGAGATCATGTTGAGGACGAGCTTCTGGGCCGTGCCCGCCTTCAACCGGGTGGATCCGGTGAGGAGTTCGGGGCCGGTGACGACCTCGATGCCGTGTTCGGCGGCGGCGCCCAGCCCGCTGTCCGCGTTGCAGGAGAGGCCGATCGTCAACGCGCCCTTGGCGCGGGCGTGTTCGACGGCGCCGATGGCGTACGGGGTGCGGCCGGAGGCGGAGATGCCGACCACCGTGTCGTTCGCGGTGAGGTTCAGGGCGTCGAGGTCGGCGGCGGCGAGTTCGCGGGAGTCCTCCGCGCCTTCCACGGCCTTCACCATGGCGGAGGGGCCGCCCGCGATCAGGCCGACGACCTCGGTGGGGTCGGTGTTGAAGGTGGGCGGGCACTCGCTGGCGTCGAGGACGCCGAGCCGGCCGGCCGTGCCGGCTCCGGCGTAGATCAGCCGCCCGCCGCGCGCCATACGGGCGGCGGTGGCGTCGATGGCGGCGGCGATCGCCGGCAGCCGCTCGGCGACGGCGGCCGGGACGGTCCGGTCCTCGGCGTTCATGGTGCGGGCGATGTCGAGGGTCGGGAGCTGGTCGATCTCCGCGAGCTCGGGCCGGAACGCCTCGGTGGTGAGTGTGGCCAGTTGCGCCTGAAGCTCGGAGTACGTAGAGGACACGTGCGGCTCTTTCGGTGCGTCGTCGTTGACGTTCAGCGGGTGCGGGGGGAGTGGCGGTGGGCGAGGGCTTCGTACGAGGCCGCGAGGGCAGGGGCCGCCGTCTCGTACGTACGTTGGGTGACGCAGGTGAACAGGCAGTCCACGACCAGGAGTTGGCTGGTACGGGACGACATGGCCGCGGGTCGCAGCTCGCTCTCGCGGGCGGTGGAGGTGGTGAGGATGTGGTCGGCGTACTGCGTCACGGGCCCGTCCGGGCGGCCGGTGATCGCGACGGTGGTGGCGCCGTGGTCGAAGGCGACGCGGAGGGGTTCTATGACGTCGCCGGTCGAGCCGGAGTGGGTGATGGCGATGGCGACGTCGCCGGAGCGGAGCTGTACGGCGTTGGTGACGGCGAGGTGCGGGTCGCTGTGCGCGTGCGCGAGGAGGCCGATGCGGAGCAGCTTCTGGCCGAGGTCCTGGGCGACGAGGCCGGAGGCGCCGACGCCGTAGATGTCGATGCGGCGGGCGGTGGCGAGGGCGGCGACGGCGGCACCGAGCTGGACGGTGTCGAGTCCGGCGGCGGTGTCGGCGAGGGTCTGCTGCTCGTCGTAGGCGAGCTTGGCGACCACGTCGGCGATCGGGTCGTCGACGGCGATGTCGGCGGTGACGGAGGGCGCGCGGCCGGACTGCTGCTGGGCGGCGAGTCCGGCGAGGGCGAGGCGGAGGTCGCGGTACCCGGGGTAGCCGAGGAGGCGGGCGGTGCGGACCACGGTCGCCTCGCTCGTGCCGGTGAGCTCGGCCAGGCCGGTGACCGTGAGGGCGGCGCAGCCGGCCGGGTCCCCGGCGACGGCTTCGGCGACCCGCTGCATGGAGCGGGTCATGGACGGCGCGAGGGTGCGCACCTTGGCCGCGAGGGCGGCGGGCGCGGGCGGGGCGTCCTGGGTCGGTCCGGGGGTGGGCCCGCCGGGCCGGCCGACCACCCGGCCGCCTCTGAAACTTTCCTTCACGTCATTGGTCACACCTGAAAGATATTTTCGGGCGCTGGGGGCGTCAAGACCCCTTCGGTCCCGGATGGTCCCGGATGCGGAAGGGACCTTCGTCCCGGAGGCTTGTCGGGTGACCGGCAAGTAAGGGATTGGTGAGTTGACGGTTGTCAACCGAGCCATTCATGATCCCGAAAGGACTTGACCACGCGGGGAGGTGCCACGTGAAGCTGCGTTACAACGAGCGGATCTATCCGACTGTCGAGCAGCAGGTCATGCTGGCGCGGACCTTCGGGTGTGCGCGGACCGTCTACAACGACGGTCTGAGGATGCGGAACGAGGCATACAAGCGGGGCGAGCCGTTCATCACGGACGCCCAGTTGCAGAAGCTCGTCATCACCGCTGGGAAGAAGACCGAAGATCGGGAGTGGCTCAAAGAGGTCTCGTCGGTGGCGCTGGTGCAGTCCCTGGGGGACCTGCATGCCGCCTACCGGAACTTCTTCGCCTCCAGGCGCGGTATGCGCAAGGGTCCGAAGATGCAGCCGCCCCGCATGAAGAAGAAGTCCGGCAGGCAGACGGCCCGGTTCACCCGCAACGGCTTCGTGCTGCGCGGCGATGGTCGGTTGTTCATCGCGAAAGTCGGCGACATCAAGGTCCGCTGGTCCCGCTCGCTGCCTTCCGAGCCGTCGTCGGTCACTGTCATCAAAGACCCGGCGGGCCGCTATTTCGCCTCGTTCGTCGTGGAGGTGGGCGACACCCCACTGGATCCGCTTCACCCGGAAGAGACAGACACTGGTATCGATCTGGGTCTGTCCTCCTATGCGGTCCTGCGTGGCCGGAGGATCGCCTCGCCGAAGTTCTTCCGGCGTCAGGAGAAGAAGCTCAAGCGGGGCCAGCGGAAGCTGTCCCGCGCCCAGACGGGCAGTAGCAACAGACGTAAGGCCAAGCTCGCCGTAGCCAAAGTGCATGCACGCATCGCCGATCAGCGGCGCGACTTCATCGAGCAGGAAACCACCCGTATCGTCCGCGAGAGCCAAGCGGTCTATCTGGAGGACCTGAACGTGAGGGGCATGAGCACCAGGCGCGGCAAGCTCGGCAAGTCCGTCCACGACCAGTCATTCGGCACGTTCGCCCGCGCTCTCGAAGCCAAGTGCGCCCGCTACGGGCGGAGCTTCGTGAAGGTGTCCCGTTGGTTCCCCTCCACCCAGCTGTGTTCCGAATGCGGGGCACTCGTCGGCCCGAAGGGACGCGACCAGCTGCACATCCGGGAGTGGGTGTGCGACTGCGGAGCCCGCCACGATCGGGACGCCAATGCCGAGGCCAATCTCCGCGCCGAAGGGCGCACCCTCCTCGCGGCGGGGCACGCCGAGAGCTAAAACGCCTGCGGAGCCCGGGTAAGACCTCCCAAGAGGGGGTGCCGGGCGATGAAACAGGAACCACCCGGGAGGCCGTGAGGCCGACCTGGGACCCCGGGCCTCAGGCGCGGGAGGGTGCCAGAATGTGTGCATGGACGACATCGACCCTCTGGAGCAGGCGCTGCATGCCGCCCGTGCCCTGGTCCTCGCCGATCTCGCGGCGCGCGACGTGGCAGCGGCCGAGGTCGTGTCGATGGTCGAGGACGCCGTCACCCACCGCCGGTGGTGGGTGGAGCAGTGGCCCGAGGGCATCACGTACGTCGCCGGGCTCGTCGCCCAGGACGTGCAGGACGCGCTCCTGGAGCGCTACGGCCGCTGGCCCATCTGCCCCGTGTGCTCCTCCGGCGACCCGCACGCCCTGGACGTCGAACCCGAACTCGGCCCGGACCCGCACTGGGTCTGCGGCAAGGCGGGCGTGGTCGTCGCCCCGGTCGGAGGTCTGACGTGACGGCGGTCCTCAGGTGACTCTCTTCATCGACCCGCCGACCTGGCCGGGCCACGGCCGTATGTGGTCGCACCTCGTCAGCGACATCTCGCACGAGGAGCTCCACGCCTTCGCCGCGAGGATCGGCGCCCCGCCGCGCGCCTTCGAGCGCGACCACTACGACATCCCGTCGGACCGCTACGCGGACGCGGTGGCGGCCGGCGCGGTCGAGGTCGGCTCGAAGGAACTCGTACGGCGGATCACGGAGGCGGGACTGCGGCGGCCGAAGTTCCCGCGGCGGGAGACGGAGTCCGACCCGCTGTAGCGGGCGGTGCCGCTTGTGGGGCCCGCCTTTCGGGACAGGCCCCATGACCGCGTGCGGCTCAGTAGCTGTAGGCCACGCCGTGCGTCGCCGCGATCCTGCCCGAGGCGTAGTCGTCGTGGATCTTCACCGGGTTGCCGTCGACGTTCCGTACCTTCAGCGTCATCCGGATCTGGCTGCAGCCGCCGAGCTGTGCCTTCGTCAGGCGCAGGGTGTTCGCCGCCGTCTGGTGGTGCTTGGCGTTGCTGATGTTCCACACCGAGACCGGGCCCTTGATCGGGCCGCCGCACAGTGCGCCGTCCGCGTTCTTGGGCTGCGCCTCGACCCACGTCTCGACGCGCGTGAAGGTGTGGTCTGCGGTGCCGCCCGAGCAGATCGAGGAGCCGGCCAGGCAGGTCGTGAGCTCCGCGTCCTGGTAGACGATGATGTCCTCGCCCGTCGGGGTGTTGGTGGAGCCGAGGGTGCTGGCCGTGGCGCCGCGGGCGACGGTGGTGCCGCTGCCGGCGAGCAGCGTCCAGCGGGACATCGAGGAGTAGGTGTCCCTGGCCAGTTCGGCTCCGGCAGGGACGCGCATGGTGACGGTGCGGCCGCCGGTGATGATCGAGGAGTACGAGAGGATCGACAGGCGGCAGGTGTAGCTGCCGTCAGCGGGCGCGATGAACATCCAGCGGAGCCCTGCGGTCAGCGAGGTCTCGTTCGGCGGCACCAGGTTGGCCGCCCAGAAGGCCCCGGCCTCCGTCCCGGTCGGCAGGGCCGTGCCGTCCGCGTTGCGGCAGCGGACGGCGAAGGTGTTGCCGATGTTGTCACCGGCCCCGACGGCCGAGACCGGTCCCGTCGAGAAGTGCCGGGACCAGAGGACCGACCGCTCGCCGGCGAGCGCGTCGAAGGCGATCTCCGTACCCGGCACGTCGAGGTACGTGTCGGCGTTCCGCGTCACCTGGTACTCGAACGCCGTCGACGCCGCGGTGGCGGGCGCGGCGCCCAGCAACGAGCCGCCCAGGGCAAGTGCGAGGACGCCGACCGCCGCCCGGCCAAGCCCCTTGATTCTGTTGAGTTTCACTGCGTTCTCCCCCACGGTCTCGTGTGTGACAGGCGATCGTCGCACACCCGTGCGGGCGGGAGCCCTGTCAGTCGGCAGCCGTGAGCGACGTACGGGGGGCGACGAGCTCCTTCTCCCGCTCCGGGGTGGAGGAGGCCACCACACGCGAGCGGGACTTGTGCAGCCGTAGTGAGAGCGCGACCGTCGCCAGTGCCACCACTGTCATGGCCGCTCCCGCCCACGCGGTCGCCGCGAAGCCGAAGTCCGCGTCGATGACCGTGCCGCCGAACCAGGGGCCGGCGGTGTTGCCCAGGTTGAAGGCGGCCGTGGTGGTGGCGCCCGCGAGGGTCGGCGCGGCGCCGGCCACGTTGAACATGCGGGCGTTGAGGGCGGGCGCGGTGTAGAAGGCCGAGACGCCGAGCAGGAAGGACAGGGCGATCACTGCGGCCGGGCTGGACGCGAAGAGGGCCAGGGCGACCAGGAAGACCGTCGAGGCGGTGATGCCGGTGAGCAGGACCCCGAAGAGGTGGGCGTCGGCGACCCGGCCGCCGATCGTCGTACCGATCAGCGCGCCGATGCCGAAGAGGCCGAGGATCGCGGAGACCCAGCGGGTGTCGATCCCGGCGACGTCCGTGATGACCGGGGCCAGGTACGAGAACGCGCAGAAGACACCGCCCGCGGCGAGCGCCGTGATCACGATCGAGAGCAGGACCTGGCGGTCGCGGTAGATCACCAGCTCACGCTTGAGGCGGGGCTTGGTCTCGGGGAGCGGGATGTGCGGGATCCGGGTCACCACGCCCACGAGCGCGATCGCCGAGGCCACGCCGACCGCCCAGAACGCGGCGCGCCAACCGAGGTGCTCGCCGAGGAAGGCGCCGGCGGGGACGCCGAGGACGTTGGCGATCGAGAGACCGCCGATCATGACCGCCATGGCACGGGCGCGCGAGCTCACGGGGACCATCGCGATGGCGACGGCGGCGCCGACCGCCCAGAATCCGGCGCAGGCGAGCGCGCTCACGATCCGGGAGGCGAAGAGGACGGCGTAGTTGGGTGCGAGGGCGCCGGCGACCTGGCCGAGGCCGAAGACGGTGATCAGGGTGACCAGGGTCGTCTTGCGGGGGAGCCGGAGGGTCGCGACGGCGAGCAGCGGGGCGCCGACGACCATGCCGATGGCGAAGGCGGAGATGAGGAGGCCGGCGCGGGGGATCGAGACGTTCATGTCGTCGGCGATGGGTGGGAGGAGGCCGGACAGCATGAATTCGCTCGTGCCGAGCGCGAAGACGGAGAGGCCGAGGATGTAGACGGCCAGGGGCATACGGGTGGCGGCGGGGGCGGACGGGGGTGCGGTGCGCTCGGCGGAGGTTGACGGCATGACATGCGTCAACCTGCGGTTTGTGCCTGACATTCCCCCGGGGCGGGTTGTCTCGCGATACGGACGCCGGTCCCGCCGTGCCTGCGGCGGGACCGGTGCCGCGTGCCGTCAGGCGACGTGGTCGCCCGGGTCCCCGACGTTGGGCAGGGAAGCCGGTTGCCGGCCGCCGAGGGGAGCACGCCAGTTGCCCGTGCCCTGGTAGAGGTACTGGCCGTTCGGGCTGACGGCGACGAGGTCGGCGCGGCCGTCCCGGTTGGCGTCGCCGACGCCGACCAGGTGCGTGTACCCGCCCCAGCCGGTGCCGATCCTGATGCGGGTGTCGAAGGTGCCGTCGCCCTTGCCGAGGTACGCCCAGAGGACACCCGCGCTGTCGCGGGCGACGAGGTCACCTGCGGCGCCTCCGGCGATGTCACCGGTGGCGGTGATCTGGTTGTAGCCCTGCCAGCCCCAGCCGATCTTCACGCGGGTCGTGTACGGCGTCCGCCAGCTGCCGGTGCCCTTGTGGAGCCACATGGCCCCGGCGGCGTCGGTGGCCACGAGGTCGGGCTTCCCGTCGCCGTTGAGGTCGCTGCCGGCGGCGATCTTGGTGTAGCCGCCCCAGCCGGTGCCGATCTTGTAGCGGCCGGCGAAGGTGCCGTCGCCGTTGCCGAGGTGGTGCCACAGGACACCGGCGGCGTCACGGGCGACGATGTCCCCGTGGGCGGCTCCGGCGATGTTGCCGGCGGCCTCGATCTGGTTGTAGCCGCCCCAGCCGGTGCCGATCAGCTTGCGCGACTGGGCCGTCAGCTGGCCGGACTCCTCGTAGAAGCTGGTGTCGCTCCGCCACAGCCTGCCGGAGCCGTCACGGGAGAGCAGGTCCGGGGAGCCGTTGTCGTCGTAGTCGTGCGGCGCGGCCTTGCGGGTGACCTTGAACGCGCCGGAGGCGCTCGCGGCCGGGCCGATCCCGTTGAGCGGCTTCGCGGTCAGCTGCCAGGTGTAGTCGCCGTTGTAGGCGCTCGTGAAGTCCGAGCCGATGATGCCGTCCCAGGTGAAGGTCACGCTCGGGTTGTACGGGTGGGTCTCGGTGAACGTGCGGACCTTCCCGGTCCGGACGTGGCGCAGGGTGACGTCCACCTTGACGGTGCTCCGGGAGAGTCCCCAGGTGAAGGCCGCCTTCCCGCCGTTCTTGTCGAGGTCGACGACGGAGGGGATGTCGTTGGCGCCGATGACGACGTGGGTGGGCTCGCCGGTGGTCGCCACCAGGCCGACGGTCGGAGCCGCCCCGTCCGCGCCGGGCACGATCTTGTAGAGGCCCTCGCCCTGGGCGATGGTGCCGCCGCGTACGTACAGGCCGTCGGGAGCCGCCGAGGACGACGTCAGGTGGTCGAGCAGCTTCACCTTCGCCCCGGTGGCGGCGTTGTAGGCGGTCAGGGCGTACAGCGGGTTCGTGTCGCCGTTGGAGAGGCCGCCGGCCTCGCCGTACACCACCCAGCCGCCGACCAGGCCGAGCTGGAGGTCGTTCGTGTACGCGTCCTCGACCGGGACCTCCGCGACCGTGTCCGTGGCCCGGTCCAGGAGGTACACCGCCGGGCGGTCGGTCTCGTCGCCGTCGGTCCAGGCGACGTGCGTCTGCGAGACGGCGATGTCGCCGTTGCCGGAGGTCGGCGTGCGGTGGTGGATCTCGTCGACGGTTCCGGTGGCGAGATCGAGCAGGCCCCACTTCTTCCCTGTGCCGTCCATGAACGTGACCAGGGCGTCATCCGGGGTGCCCGGGGTGACCGAGACGGCGCTCGCCCCGGCCGGGAGGCCGGTCACGGTCACGGTGCCACCCTCGGACGGGTGCCTGTGCTGCCGCACCGTGCCGTCCGCGGACCGCGTGAACACCGCGTTCGCCGCCGATCCGACGTAGGTGGCGCCGGCGGCCGACCCGACGGGGACGTCGAGCACCGACATGGTGGTCAGGTTCCGGAGGGTGACCTGGTAGGTCATCGGAAAGACCAGGTAGTCCGTGGTCCGCGAGGACCGCAGGGCGGTGCTGAACCCGTAACCCGTGCCGGTTCCGTCCTTGAGCGACCGAACCGCCGTGGTGAAGCTTCCGTCGGCCCGCGTGGTGAAGTAGCCCAGCCCGGCATCGATCAGCTTGGCGTTCTTCGGGAAGGCGACAGGGGCCGCGGCGGTGTTCGCCACATCCGTCGTCGCCGCCGTCGTCGCCGTGGTGACGGCGTGCGCCGGGGCGGACAGCGTGCCCGCACCGAGCGTGACGGCGAGAACGGTGGTGGTGGCGGCGATGAGCCGCCGCCGGGTCGAGCGGGCGTGCGCCACGTTCTGTTCTCCCTCACAAGCATCAGGCGCACCGTGCGCCACACCTGATGTGACCCGTGACGGAGCGAAAGGTTGTACGAGGAGCGGGTGTCGGCCCGTCAGGCCCCGAGGGCCGCCAGCTCCCTTTCCAGGTTCCGTCGGGCCGCCGATTCCCAGGCCGCCGCGCCGTACGGGGTGCGGAACAGGCGGGGCAGGGAGAGGAGTTGGCGCAGGACCGCCGCGCGGCCCTGGCGGAACGCGTCCTCCGGGACGAAGCCGTACTCCTCACGGACCGCCCGCACATACCCCCCGTACGTATCCTCGTCCGTCGCCAGGATCGCCAGGTCCGCATCGCAGAGGATCTCGCCGTTGATGTCGCCGTCCGCCGGGTCGTGGGTGATCGTCAGGCGGACCAGGCGGGCCACCTCCGCCACCTCGTGGGGAGTGAGGCCCGCCTCGGTCAGGGCCTTTTCGGCCAGGACCGCCGAGCGCTCCTCGTTCTCCGAGCGTTCCGGGCGGTAGACCGCGTCGTGGAACCAGGCGGCCAGCCGGACCAGCTCCAACTCCCCACCCTCGCCGCCCTGATCGGCGAGCTCGTCGATGCGGTCGAGGACCGCCCGCAGGTGGTCCACCGTGTGGTACCTCCGCTGCGGCTCGGCCCACCGGGTCAGCAGATTCCGGCCGTACGGGGCGGGGTCCGGGCCCTCGTGGCCGGTGCGGGCGGCGCGCAGGGTGGCGTTCCAGCGCTGGAGCAGGGCGGGGTCCGAAGGTTCGGTCATGGCTGCATTCTGCCGCCCCGAGAACCTGGAAGCTCGCGTTCCAACTCCCCCTCCATCACAGCCTTACATACCCCCCATAGGTATGCTACGGTGCTCCGCGAAGGTACCCCCTAGGGGTATGTGCGAGAGAAGGAGCAGGGCAATGTCAACCGTCAATCCCCGGCGCTGGTGGGCACTTGTCGTGCTCGCCGCCGCCCAGTTCATGGTCATCATGGACACGTCGATCATCGGCGTCGCGCTCCCCGAGATGCAGAAGGACCTGGGCTTCTCGCAGAGTGAACTCCAGTGGATCTTCAACGCCTACGTCATCGTCTTCGGCGGACTCCTGCTCCTCGGCGGCCGCCTCTCCGACCTTGTCGGCGCCCGCAAGATCTTCGTCTCCGGCTGGGCGATCATGATCGCCGGCTCGGTCGTCGCCGCCGCCGCGCAGACCGCCTGGGTCGAGATCGTCGGCCGCGCCGTCCAGGGTGTCGGCGGTGCGCTCATCGCGCCCTCCGCCATGACCCTGCTGATGATGCTCTTCATGCACGACCCGAAGGAGCTCGGCAAGGCGATGGCGCTCTACGGCGCCGCGGCCCCCGCCGGCGGCACCGCGGGCGTCTTCCTCGGCGGTGTCTTCACCGAGTGGATGAGCTGGCAGTGGGTCTTCATCATCTACATCCCGATCGGCCTCGCCACCCTCGCCGCCACCAAGCTGCTCCCGGCCGTCGAGTCCCGCCGCGGCTCCGTCGACATCCTCGGCGCCGTCGCCGTCACCGCCGGTCTCGCGCTCGCCGTGTTCGCCGTCGTCCGTGCCCCCGAGGTCGGCTGGGGCGCCACCGCCACCATCCTGGAACTGGTCGGCGCCGCCGCCCTGCTCATCCTCTTCTTCGTGATCCAGAAGTCGGTCCGCGAGCCGCTCATGCCGCTCAGCGTGTGGCGCGTCCCGCGCCTCGGCTCGGCCAACCTGGCGATGACGCTGCTCGGCGCCGCGTGGATCCCGATGTGGTACTTCCTCAACCTCTACCTGCAGCAGGTCCTCGGCTACGGCGCCTTCGCCTCCGGTGCCGCCCTGCTCCCGATGACCGTCCTGCTGATGATCTTCATGACGGCCATCACCGCCCGCCTCATGGGCAGGTTCGGTGCCAAGCCGCTGATCGCCGGCGGCCTGCTCGTCCTCGCGGCCGGGCTCGTCTGGCTGGCGGCCGTCCCGCCGACCGGCAGCTTCCTCGTCGACGTCCTGCCCGCCTCGCTGGTCGCCGCGCTCGGCATGTCCCTCGCCTACATCCCCGCGATGATCGCCGCGATGGCCGGCGCCCCGCAGGAGCAGGCCGGTCTCGCCTCCGGCATCGTCAACACCACCTACAACGTGGGCTCCGCCCTCGGTCTGGCCGCGCTGACCGCCGTCGCCATGTCCCAGGGCGCCGACAGGATCGGCGACCTGCCCGCCCTCACGGACGGCTTCTCGGCCGCCTTCGTCGGCGCCGCGGTCATCGCCGCCGTCGGTGGTGTGATCACGCTCCTCGTCATGAAGAGCGACAAGTCCCTCGCAGCCGAGTCCACCCCCGCCCCGCAGGGGGAGAAGGTCTCCGCGTGAGGCGTGACCGCGCCGACCGAGGGGCCGCCCGATGTCCGTCCACAGGACATCGGGCGGCCCCTTTTCCGTATCCGAGTCAGGGAGCAGCCATGGACATCCGTACCCGCGCCGTGCACGTCGTCGACGAGCCGCCCGAGGAGGGCGGTCGGCCGCTCTCCGTACCGCTCGTGCAGTCCTCGGCCTTC
This sequence comes from Streptomyces sp. NPDC056222, assembly GCF_042264065.1. Lineage (NCBI taxonomy): Bacteria > Bacillati > Actinomycetota > Actinomycetes > Kitasatosporales > Streptomycetaceae > Streptomyces > Streptomyces sp. NPDC056222. Next base: position 12,899 of record NZ_JBHJTL010000074.1, read on the forward strand.
GCCTTCGACTCGGCCGACGCGCTGGCCGAGGCCATGGCGGGCCCCGACGGCCGCTACGTCTACAGCAGGCGCGGCAATCCCACCGTACGAGCCCTGGAGCGAACCCTGGCCGGGCTCGAAGGCGGTGCGTCCGCCCTCGCCTTCGCCTCCGGCATGGGCGCGATCAGCGGCGTCCTGCTCGCCCTGCTGCGGCCCGGCGACCGGGTGGTGGCGCAACGGTGCCTGTACGGAGGGACGTACGCGGTCCTGTCGGATCTCGCGGAGCGGTACGGGATCGAGGTCACGTACATCTCGGGTGACGACGTCGCCGAGTTCGAGGAGGCGGCCGCACGCGGGGCCCGGCTGCTCGTCCTGGAGACCATCGCCAATCCGACCGGACACGTCCCGCAGCTGCCCGGCCTGCTGGCGGCCGCCCGGCACCTCGGGGTGACCTCGCTCGTCGACAACTCGCTCGCCTCGCCGGTTCTCTGCCGCCCCCTGGAGCTCGGCGCGGACATCGTCGTCCACTCCACCACCAAGTACCTCTCCGGGCACTCGGACGTCCTCGGTGGCGCCGCGGTCTTCGCCGACGACGGGCTGCGGCGCGCGGTGTGGCCGCGGACGGTCGAACTGGGCGCCTGCGCCGACCCGTTCGCCGCCTGGCTGACGCTGCGCGGGCTGCAGACGCTGCCGCTGCGGATGCGGGAGCACTGCGCGAACGCCGCCGTTCTCGCCGAGCGGCTCGCGGTCCGCCCGGACGTGACCGCCGTCCATCATCCGTGGCTCGTGGGCCACCCCTCGTACGGCACGGCCCGCGAGGTGCTCTCCGGGGGCGGCGGGCTGCTCTCCTTCGAGCTGGCGGGCGGCCGGGAGGCGGGCCGGGCGTTCATCGAGCGGGTGCGGATCGCCCGGCTCGCGCTCTCCCTCGGCGGCGTCGAGACGCTCGTGACCCATCCCGCGTCCACCTCCCACCGGGAGCTCGACGCCGAGGCGCTGAACGCGGCCGGCATAGGCGTCGGCCTGGTGCGGGTGTCCGTCGGCATCGAGGACGTCGAGGACCTGTGGGGGGACTTCGAGCAGGCGCTCGGCGGCGGTGAAGAGCCGGGCGGCTGGGGGCACATGAGTCTTCTTTTGGGTTGACAAAATAAATGAGCCATTCGTAGATTGGGTGATGTCAGAGAACGCCAGGGAACGACCATCCTTTAGGTCAAGGGGGGCGCGGGATGCGCTACTTCGAGGACTTCCGGCCGGGCGACGTCCATGAACTGGGCACCGTCACCGTCACCACGGAGGAGGTGCTGGAGTTCGGCAGGCGCTTCGATCCGCAGCCCTTCCACACGGACCCCGATCTCGCCACGCGCTCGCAGTTCGGCGGACTGATCGCGAGCGGCTTCCACACCCAGGCCATGTTCATGCGGCGCTACGTGGACGGACTGCTCGCCTACAGCGCCTGCATGGGCTCACCCGGAATCGACGAGGTCCGCTATCTGCGTCCCGTACGACCCGGGGACGTCCTGACCGCCCGCGTGGAGATCCTTGGCTCCACCCCGTCGCCGTTCAATCCCGCCACCGGCACCGTCAAACCGCGGTGCACGCTCGTGGCCGCCGACGGGACGGCCGTGTTCAGCATGATCCTGCACAGCATCTTCCGGCGCCGTCCCGCCGGTTCCGAGGCCGCGCATCTGTCGTCGATGCCCGCGGCCGAGGACCCCGTTGCCTGTGCGCGCGTCAGTGCCTGAACACGGCCGTCCGAATCTCTCCATCACATGAAGGGGGACCTCCTGTGGAGGCCGTATCCCGCACCGCCCAGTGGACCGCCGCAGCGCGCGCCCTGGAGACCGAGCGCGAGGACCGGCTGTTCGCCGATCCCTACGCGCGCACCGTCGCCGACGAGGTCGGCTTCGAACTGCTCGAGCGCTACGCCGGGGCCGGCACCGTGCCGTTCCTCGCCATCCGCACCACCTACCTGGACCGGGCCATCGTGCGCGCCGTCGAGGAGCGGGGCATCCGCCAGGTCGTCTTCCTCGCCGCCGGCATGGACACCCGTTTCTTCCGCCTGCCCTGGCCCGACGGCGTCACCGTCTACGAGCTCGACCGCCCGGCCCTCCTGGAGGCCAAGGCGAAGATGCTCGCCGACGAGCCCCTGCCGGCCGGCCGCACCCGGATCACCGTCCCGGTCGACCTGACCCAGGACTGGACCGGCCCCCTGAAGGAGGCCGGCTGGAAGAGCGACGAGCCCGTCCTGTGGGTGGTCGAGGGCCTGCTGTTCTTCCTCCCCGAGGAGGCCGTACGGACCCTCATCTCGACGCTCTCCGCCCACGCGGCGCCCGGCTCGGTGCTGCTCGGCGACGTCATCTCCCGGGCCGCGCTGGAGAACCCGTTGTCGCGTCCGTTCCTCGGCGCGCTGAGGGAGGACGGCAATCCGTGGCTCTTCGGCACCGAGGAGCCCGAGGCGCTGCTCGCCGCCTGCGGCTGGGACGTACGCGAGGTCAAGCAGCCCGGTGAGGACGGCGCCGACTTCCAACGCTGGCCGTACCCGGTTCCGGCGCGCAACGTGCCGGGCGTACCGCGGTCCTTCCTGTTCAGCTGCGACCTGCCGGGAGCCTCCGGCACCGGCTCGGGGTTCGCCGCGTGATCGCCGTGATCGGCCCGGCGGCGTGTTCCTCGGACCGCCGCGGCGCCCGATCCGTGACCGGCCGCCCCCCGACCCGAGAGGAGACTCCCGTATGAGCGCCCACGACTTCCACCAGAAGGTCATCACCGACGCCGGCGCCGCCGTCCGCGGCCTGACCGTCGCCCTCGGAGAGCGGCTCGGCCTCTACAAGGCGCTGGCCGAGTCCGGCCCGCTCACCTCCGTCCAGCTCGCCGAGAAGACCGGCACGAACCCCCGGTACATCGAGGAGTGGCTGCACGCGCAGCTCTCCGCCGGCTACGTCGAACGCCACCCGAGCGCCGCCACGTACACGCTCCCCGCCGACCACGTCGAGGTCCTCGCCGACCCGAAGGCCGTCACCTTCGCCGCCGGGTTCTTCACCGCGCTCAAGGCGCTGTACGCCACCGAGGACCTGCTCGTCGAGGCGTACCGCACCGGCGACGGCGTCGGCTGGGCCGAGCACGACGCGGCGCTCGACACCGGCATGGGCTCCTTCTTCCAGCCCACGTACGAGCACAAGCTCGTACCGGACTGGCTGCCCGCCCTGCACCAGGTCACGGACAAGCTCGCCGCGGGCGGCACCGTCGCCGACGTCGGCTGCGGTGTCGGCCACACCACCCTGCTGATCGCCAAGGCGTTCCCCCGGGCCACCGTCCACGGCTTCGACTACTCCGAAGAGGCCATCTCCATCGCCCGGCAGCTCGCCGAGGAGGCCGGCCTGTCCGACCGGGTCGTCTTCGAGGTCGCCTCCGCCGACGACTACCCCGGCTCCGGCTACGACCTGGTCTGCTTCTTCAACGCCCTGCACGACATGGGCGACCCGGTCGCCGCCGCCCAGCACGTCCACAAGTCCCTGGACGCGGACGGCACCTGGATGCTCGTCGAGTCGAACGTCTCGCCCGCCGACATCGACACCAACACCCCCGCCGCGCGCATGTTCATGGCCCTGTCCGCCGTGATGTGCCTGCCCGTCGCGGTCGCCCAGCGCGGCCGGCACGCGCTCGGCAATCACTCCGGCGAGAAGGCCTTCCGCGCCATCGCCGAGGAGGCCGGCTTCACCCGCTGGCGCCGCGCCACCGAGACCCCGGTCAACGCGGTCTACGAAGTCCGGCCCTGACCAGCTTTCCCGTCCTTAGGAGCTCTCCATGGGCGTCAGCGCCCCCCTGCCCGTCACCGACCGGTTCATGGAAGTCCTTGAGCGGCTCAGCTCCCGCTCCATCGAGGAGTACTACAACCCCTACCAGCAGTTCGACTGGCCCGATCGGCTGGAGGAGAAGCAGCTGTGGATGACGCCGGAGCTGCTCACCGTGTACGGCACCCCGTACTACGACGAGCTCGGTGAGGAGACGATCCAGAAGCTGTCGAAGTGGGAGTCGATCAACTTCTACAGCCTGAACGTGCACGGCATCCGCGAGCTCCTCATCGAGGTCGTCGGCCGTATCCACATGCCGGGCTTCGAGGTCCCCTCGGACTTCTTCCACCACTTCATCGGCGAAGAGAACGAACACATGTGGTTCTTCGCCGAGTTCTGCCGCCGCTACGGCAACAAGATCTACGGCTCCACCGCGATGCGCGCCGACTCCGCCTGGGAGCCGGAGGTGGAGAACTTCCTGGTCTTCGCCCGCATCCTGTTCTTCGAGGAGCTGGTCGACCACTACAACATGCGGATGGCACAGGACGACTCCCTGTGCCGCACCATCCGCGAGGTCAACCGCATCCACCACCAGGACGAGTCCCGCCACATCGCCTTCGGCCGCGAGCTCGTCTCGCTGCTCTTCTCCCGGATGCGCGAGGCGGTGCCCGCCGCACGGGTCGCGGAGGTCGAGGCGTATCTGAAGCGGTACGTCGTCTACAGCATCAACTCCCTCTACAACCCGCACGTCTACCGCGACGCCGGCGTCGCCGACCCGCTGGCCCTGCGCAACGCGCTGGTCGCCGACGAGCGCCGCCGCCCGTACGAGCGCAAGGCGATCCGCAAGCCGCTCGCCTTCTTCCTGAAGACCGGGATCTTCTCCGACGACACCCTGCCCGTCGTCTGACGGCCGCCGGACCGTCGCACCCGAGAGGTGAATCCACCATGACCGTGACGACCCCCGCGAGCGTCGGGGCCCCCGGGGAGGCCAGGGGACTGCCGTCCCTCGGCCCCGAGGCGACCGCGCTGCTGCGGCTGCTCGACGACACCTTCGAGAGCTGGGGAGTGACCGCGGGCGCCCGCCCGATGACCATGCCCCCGCTCCTGCCGGCCGCCGACCTGGCCCGGCTCGACTACTACGACAACTTCCCCCACCAGGCCGTCGTCGCCGCCCCGCTCGACCTGGAGCGCCGCGAGACCTCGACCTTCTGTTCCGACACCGGCTGCTTTCCGTGCGACGCGCTCGAACCCGCCGCGCTCGGACTGCCCTCGGCGTCCTGCTACGCCGTCTACCTCGACCACCAGGGCCGGCAGGTCGCCGACGACACCCTGGTGACCGTCTGCTCCTGGTGCTTCCGCAAGGAGACCCACTACGAGGGGATGCGGCGCCAACTCGGCTTCCGCATGCGGGAGATCGTCGCCATCGGCGGGCGCGAGCACGCCGAGACGCATCTCGTCGACTTCACCGACCGCATCCACTCCTTCGCCGCGGCGCTCGACCTGCCGCTGCGCCGGGAGGCCGCCTGCGACCCGTTCTTCGACAAGGGCGGATCCAAGGCGGTGCTCCAGCGCCTCACCCCGGTGAAGCACGAGTTCCTGTACGAGGACCTGGCGATCGCCTCGGTCAACACGCACCGCAACTTCTTCGGCGAGCGCTGCGCGATCACGCTGGCGTCGACCGGCGGGCCGGCGTTCACCAGCTGCGTCGCCTTCGGCCTGGAGCGCTGGCTGTCGGCGCTGACCCGGCGCCACGGCAGCTGGGATGCGGCCACCCGGGCGGTCCTCGACGCGAACGCCCGGATGCGGGCCGACGCGAGTGACGTCGGCGTGGCGGCCGGGCCGGTGATCTGACGTGCCGGCCCGACCTGCCGCCCCGCCGGCGGGCGGCCTGGGCTGGGCGAACCTCGGCATGGACATCGTGTCCGTCAACCGTGTCCGCCGGCTTCTCACCGAGTACGGCGAGACGTTCTTCGAGCGGATGCTCACCCCCGGCGAACTCGCCGACTGCCGCACCTCCACCGGGCTCGACGTCCTGAGCCTGTGCGGACGGATCGCGGCCAAGGAAGCGGCATTCAAGACCCTCCGGGTCAGGGGCAGGTTCCTGCCCTGGCCGGACATCGTCGTACGGCGCTCCGAAGGCGGCTGGCCGCTGGTGGAGCTGCACCGCAGCGCGGCCGAGATGGCCGCCGTGTCCGGCATCACCGAGATCACCGTGTCCATCAGCCACGACGTGGACTACGCGGTGGCGGTCGCCGCTCCGATCATCGTCGCGCCCCCCACCCCTTCCGTACCCCGCAGTTAAAAGGAGAGCAACCATGGCCGACGGCCTGCAGCAGGTGAAGAACTGGATCCTCGAGCGTCACCCCGAGCGCGAGGACATCGCCCCCGACCTCGACCTGATCGAGAACCGTCTCATCGACTCGCTGTCCTTCGTCGAGTTCGTCTTCCTGCTGGAGCAGGAGAGCGGCCGGTCCATCCGGATGGAGACCCTGCAGGTCGACGAGATCCGGACCCTCGCCGCCATCGGGACCCACTTCTTCGCGGACACGCGCCAGGAGGTGGGCCAGGCATGAGCAGCCGGCGCCTGTTCACCTCGGAGTCGGTGACCGAGGGACATCCCGACAAGATCGCCGACCGGATCAGCGACACCATCCTCGACGCCCTGCTCGCCGACGACCCCGGTGCGCGGGTCGCGGTGGAGACGCTGCTGACCACCGGGCTCGTGCACATCGCGGGCGAGGTGACCACCACCGCGTACGCACCGATCGCGAAGCTGGTGCGCGAGGCGATCCTCGACATCGGCTACGACTCCTCCACCAAGGGTTTCGACGGCGCCTCCTGTGGTGTGTCGGTCTCCATCGGCGCCCAGTCGCCGGACATCGCCCAGGGTGTGGACACCGCGTACGAGAGCCGGGTCGAGGGCGGCTCGGGCGCGCTCGACGCGCAGGGCGCCGGCGACCAGGGCCTGATGTTCGGCTACGCCTGCGACGACACGGCCGAGCTGATGCCGCTGCCGATCGCGCTGGCGCACCGGCTGGCGCGCCGGCTGACGGAGGTCCGCAGGAACGGGACCGTCCCGTATCTGCGGCCCGACGGCAAGACGCAGGTCACCATCGAGTACGACGGCGACCGGCCCGTACGTCTGGACACGGTGGTGGTGTCGTCGCAGCACGCGTCCGACATCAGCGTCGAGGGGCTGCTGACCCCGGACATCCGGGAGTTCGTCGTCGAGGCGGAGCTGAAGGCGCTCGCCGAGGAGGGCGTCAACCTGGAGTCCGACGGCTACCGGCTGCTCGTGAACCCGACCGGACGGTTCGAGGTCGGCGGCCCGATGGGCGACGCGGGCCTGACCGGCCGGAAGATCATCATCGACACGTACGGCGGCATGGCCCGCCACGGCGGCGGCGCGTTCTCCGGCAAGGACCCGTCCAAGGTGGACCGGAGCGCCGCCTACGCGATGCGCTGGGTCGCGAAGAACGTCGTCGCGGCGGGTCTGGCGCGACGCTGCGAGGTGCAGGTCGCGTACGCGATCGGCAAGGCGGAGCCGGTGGGCCTGTTCGTGGAGACCTTCGGCACGGGCACACTGCCGGACGAGGCGATCCAGGACGCGGTCCGCACGGTCTTCGACCTGCGGCCTGCCGCGATCATCCGAGACCTGGACCTGAAGCGGCCCATCTACGCCCAGACCTCGGCGTACGGCCACTTCGGCCGCGAACTCCCGGACTTCACCTGGGAGCGCACGGACCGGGTGGACGCGCTGAAGAAGGCCGCGCGCGCTCCGGAGCCGAGCAAGGTCAAAGGGGTCTGACATATGCGTATCGCTGTCACGGGATCCATCGCGACCGACCATCTGATGACCTTCCCCGGCTGGTTCAGCGAGCAGCTGCTCGCCGACCGGCTCGACCGGGTCTCCCTGTCGTTCCTCGCCGACAACCTGGAGGTCAGGCGCGGCGGAGTGGCAGCGAACATCGCCTTCGGGCTCGGGGTCCTCGGACTGCGTCCGGTCCTCGTGGGCGCGGTCGGCGCCGACTTCGAGCCGTACCGGATCTGGCTGAAGGACCACGGTGTGGACACCGACTCGGTGCGCGTCAGCGCGTCGCTCCACACCGCCCGGTTCGTCTGTACGACGGACCGGGCGCAGAACCAGATCGCCACCTTCTACGCCGGAGCGATGGCCGAGGCCCGCGAGATCGACCTGCGGGAGGTCGTCGCCCGGACGGGGCGTCTGGAACTGGTCCTGGTCTCCCCGGACGATCCCGAGGCCATGCTCCGGCACACCCGTACCTGCCGTGAGCTGGGGATTCCGTTCGCCGCCGACCCGTCGCAGCAGCTGGCGCGGCTCGGCCGGGACGAGGTGCGGGAGCTGGTGGACGGTGCGCGGTGGCTGTTCTCCAACGAGTACGAGACGGCCCTCCTCGGCGAGAAGTCGGGCTGGTCGGAGGCGGAGATCCTGCGCCGGGTCGGCGTCTGGGTCACCACCCACGGCGAGGCCGGTGTCCGTATCCGCGGCGAGGACCGGGACACCCTGGCCGTGCCGGCCGTGCCGGTGCCCGGGGTCGTGGACCCGACCGGTGTCGGGGACGCCTTTCGCGCCGGGTTCCTCGCCGGTACGGCGTGGGGCGTGCCGGAGCGGTGCGCGGCGCAGCTGGGCTGCGCGGTCGCCGCCACCGTCCTCGACTACGTGGGCACGCAGGAGTACCGGCTGCACCGCGACCCGCTCGTGGACCGGATCAGGACGACGTACGGCATGGGTTGCACGGCCGAACTGCTCGTTCATCTCAGGGGGTTGTCATGAGGAGGTCGCTGCGGGACGAGTTCGCGACCCGGGTCGTCGTCGCCGACGGGGCGATGGGCACGATGCTCCAGGCCGCCGACCCGACGATGGACGACTTCCAGAACCTGGAGGGCTGCAACGAGATCCTGAACGTCACTCGGCCCGACATCGTCGCCTCCGTCCACGACGCCTACTTCTCCGTCGGTGTGGACTGCGTCGAGACCAACACCTTCGGCGCGAACCTCGCCGCCCTCGCCGAGTACGGCATCGAGAACCGGGTCTACGAGCTGTCCGAGGCCGGCGCCCGGATCGCCCGTACCACCGCCGACGCCCACACGGCCCGCGACGGCCGGCCCCGCTGGGTCCTCGGCTCCATGGGCCCCGGCACGAAGCTGCCGACCCTCGGCCACATCACGTACGAGCCGCTGCGCGAGGCGTACCGGCAGAATGCCGAGGGGCTGCTGCGGGGCGGCGCCGACGCCCTGCTGATCGAGACCTCGCAGGACCTGCTCCAGACGAAGGCGGCCGTCGTCGGCGCCCGCCGGGCCCTGGAGTGGTGCGGGCTCGACCTGCCGCTGATCGTGCAGGTCACCGTGGAGACGACGGGCACGATGCTCCTCGGCTCGGAGATCGGGGCGGCGCTCACCGCCCTGGAGCCGCTCGGCATCGACATGATCGGGCTGAACTGCGCCACCGGCCCGGCGGAGATGGCCGAGCACCTGCGGTATCTGTCGCGGCACGCGGGGATCCCGGTGTCGGTGATGCCCAACGCGGGACTGCCGGTGCTGACCTCGGACGGTGCCCACTATCCGCTGTCGCCCGCCGAACTGGCCGACGCCCAGGAGCGTTTCGTACGGGAGTACGGCCCCGCGCTCGTCGGCGGCTGCTGCGGGACGACCCCGGAGCATCTGCGCGAGATCGTGGAGCGGGTGCGGGGCGCGGCCGTGCCGGCCCGTACCCCGGTCCCCGAACCGGGCGCCTCCTCGCTCTACAGCCATGTGCCCTTCCGCCAGGACACGTCGTACCTGGCGATCGGGGAGCGGACCAACGCCAACGGATCCAAGAAGTTCCGCGAGGCCATGCTGGACGGCCGCTGGGACGACTGCGTGGAGATGGCGCGCGACCAGATCCGCGAGGGCGCGCACATGCTCGATCTGTGCGTGGACTACGTCGGCCGGGACGGGACGGCCGACATGGCCGAGCTGGCGGGGCGTTTCGCCACCGCGTCCACGCTGCCGATCGTGCTCGACTCGACGGAGCTGGGTGTGCTGCGTGCCGGGCTCGAGAAGCTCGGCGGCCGGGCCGTGATCAACTCGGTCAACTACGAGGACGGTGACGGGCCCGAGTCCCGGTTCGCACAGGTCACGGCGCTCGCGAAGGAGCACGGGGCCGCGCTGATGGCGCTGACGATCGACGAGGAGGGGCAGGCCCGCACGGTCGAGGCGAAGGTCGCGATCGCGGAGCGGATCATCGCCGATCTGACGGAGAAGTGGGGCATCAGGGAGTCGGACATCCTGATCGACTGCCTGACCTTCACGATCTGCACCGGGCAGGAGGAGTCCCGGCGCGACGGCATCCACACCATCGAGGCGATCAGGGAGCTCAAGCGCCGCCACCCGGACGTCCAGACGACGCTGGGTCTGTCCAACATCTCCTTCGGCCTGAACCCGGCCGCGCGGATCGTGCTGAACTCGGTCTTCCTCGACGAGTGCGTGAAGGCGGGACTCGACTCGGCGATCGTGCACGCGTCGAAGATCCTGCCGATCGCCCGACTGGAGCCGGAGCAGGTCGAGGTGGCCCTCGATCTCGTGCACGACCGGCGCAGGGAGGGCTACGACCCGCTGCAGCGCCTCCTTGAGCTCTTCGAGGGTGCGACGGCGAAGTCCCTGAAGGCCGGGAAGGCCGAGGAACTGCTCGCGCTGCCGCTGGAGGAGCGCCTGAAGCGGCGGATCGTCGACGGCGAGAAGAACGGCCTGGAGGCCGATCTCGCGGATGCCCTGGAAGGGCGGCCGGCGCTGGAGATCGTCAACGACATCCTGCTGGACGGGATGAAGACGGTCGGCGAGCTCTTCGGCTCGGGGCAGATGCAGCTGCCGTTCGTGCTCCAGTCGGCCGAGGTCATGAAGGCGGCCGTCGCCTACCTCGAACCGCACATGGAGAAGTCGGACGCCGAGGGCAAGGGCACGATCGTGCTGGCCACCGTCCGCGGAGACGTCCACGACATCGGCAAGAACCTCGTCGACATCATCCTGTCCAACAACGGCTACAACGTGGTGAATCTCGGCATCAAGCAGCCGGTCTCCGCGATCCTGGACGCCGCCGAGGAGCACCGCGCCGACGTCATCGGCATGTCGGGCCTGCTGGTGAAGTCGACCGTCATCATGAAGGAGAACCTGGAGGAGCTGAACGGCCGGGGACTCGCGGCGAAGTTCCCCGTGATCCTGGGTGGCGCCGCGCTGACCAGGGCGTACGTCGAGCAGGACCTGCACGAGCTGTACGCGGGCGAGGTGCGCTACGCCCGGGACGCCTTCGAGGGCCTGCGGCTGATGGACGCGCTGATGGCGGTCAAGCGGGGCATCCCCGGCGCCGTGCTCCCGGAGCTGAAGCAGCGGCGCGTGCCGAGGCGGGGCACGCCCGTCCTGGAGGTACGGGAGCCCGAGCCGGCGGGCCGCTCGGACGTGGCCCCGGACAACCCCGTACCGGAGCCGCCGTTCCTCGGCACCCGGGTCGTCAAGGGCATCCAGCTCGCCGAGTACGCGTCCTGGCTCGACGAAGGCGCCCTGTTCAAGGGCCAGTGGGGGCTCAAGGACGCCGGGACGATCGAGTCGGAGGGCCGGCCGCGGCTGCGCGGCTGGCTGGACCGGCTCCAGACCGACCAGCTCCTCGAAGCGGCCGTGGTGCACGGCTACTTCCCCTGTGTGTCCAAGGGCGACGACCTGATCGTCCTGGACGAGGACGGGGGCGAGCGGACCCGCTTCTCGTTCCCCCGCCAACAGCGGGGCCGCCGCCTCTGCCTGGCCGACTTCTTCCGCGCCGAGGACGCGGGCGAGGTGGACGTCCTCGCGCTCCAGGTCGTCACGGTCGGCTCCCGGATCGGCGGGGAGACGGCGAAGCTGTTCGCCGCGGACCGCTACCGGGACTATCTCGAACTGCACGGCCTGTCCGTGCAGTTGGCGGAGGCGCTGGCCGAGTACTGGCACGCGCGGGTGCGCGCGGAATGGGGTATCGGGGGAGCGGACCCGGCGGGCATCGAGGGGATGCTGCGCACCGAGTACCAGGGCTGTCGTTACTCGCTCGGCTACCCGGCCTGCCCCGACCTGGAGGACCGGGCGAAGATCGCCGACCTGCTCCGGCCCGAGCGGATCGGGGTCGAGCTGTCGGAGGAGTACCAGCTGCACCCCGAGCAGTCGACGGACGCGATCGTCGTCCACCACCCGGAGGCGAGCTACTTCAACGCGGGGGGCCGGCGTTGACCGCGCATCGCACTCTTTCCCACCACACGCGAGGAGCGTTGACCATGCCTGACAACGACTACAAGGTCGCGGACATCTCGTTGGCCGACTTCGGCCGCAAGGAGATCACGCTGGCCGAGCACGAGATGCCCGGCCTGATGGCGATCCGCCGGGAGTACGCGGAGGCCCGGCCGCTGGCCGGCGCCCGGATCACCGGCTCCCTGCACATGACCGTGCAGACGGCCGTCCTCATCGAGACGCTCGTCGCGCTCGGCGCCGAGGTGCGCTGGGTGTCGTGCAACATCTACTCGACCCAGGACCACGCGGCCGCCGCGATCGCCGCCGCCGGGATCCCGGTCTTCGCCTGGAAGGGCGAGACCCTGGAGGAGTACTGGTGGTGCACGGAGCAGGCCCTGACCTGGCCCGGCGCGATCGGTCCCAACATGATCCTGGACGACGGCGGTGACGCCACGCTCCTCGTCCACAAGGGCGTGGAGTACCAGAAGGCGGGCGAGGTCCCGGACCCGTCGACGGCGGACAACGACGAACTGCGCGTCGTCCTCGAGCTGCTGCGGCGCACGTCGATCGACTGGACGGCGCTCGCGGCCGGGATCCGCGGGGTGACGGAGGAGACCACGACCGGTGTCCACCGCCTGTACGAGATGCACCGCGAGGGTGCGCTGCTCTTCCCGGCGATCAACGTGAACGACGCCGTGACGAAGTCGAAGTTCGACAACAAGTACGGCTGCCGGCACTCCCTGGTCGACGGCATCAACCGGGCGACGGACGTGCTGATCGGCGGCAAGACGGCCGTGGTCTGCGGCTACGGCGATGTGGGCAAGGGCTCGGCGGAGTCGTTGCGCGGGCAGGGCGCGCGGGTGATCGTCACGGAGATCGACCCGATCTGCGCGCTCCAGGCGGCGATGGACGGCTACCAGGTCGCGACCCTGGACGACGTGGTCGAGACGGCGGACATCTTCGTCACGACGACCGGCAACAAGGACATCATCATGGCGTCCGACATCGCCAGGATGAAGCACCAGGCGATCGTGGGGAACATCGGCCACTTCGACAACGAGATCGACATGGCGGGGCTCGCCCGGATCCCCGGCATCGTGAAGGACGAGGTCAAGCCGCAGGTCCACACCTGGACCTTCCCCGACGGCAAGGTCGTGATCGTGCTGTCGGAGGGCCGGCTCCTCAACCTGGGCAACGCGACCGGGCATCCGTCGTTCGTGATGTCGAACTCCTTCGCGGACCAGACCCTGGCCCAGATCGAGCTCTTCACCAAGCCGGAGGAGTACCCGACGGATGTGTACGTCCTGCCGAAGCACCTGGACGAGAAGGTCGCGCGGCTCCACCTCGACGCGCTGGGCGTGCGGCTGACCGAGCTGCGCCCGGAGCAGGCGTCGTACATCGGGGTCCCGGTGGAGGGACCGTACAAGCCGGACCACTACCGCTACTGATGTGCACGACCGACGTGCGCGACCCCGATGTGCGTGATCCATGGCTCCCGGACCGGCTGCTGCGGACGGAACGGGACGCGCTGATGCCACTGCTGCGGCGCACCCCGGAGGCGTCGTTCGACCTGCGCACCGCCTGCCCGGGCTGGACGGCCCGGCAGGTGCTCGCGCACTGCGCGGCGGCCCTCGTCAGGATCGTCGAGGGCCGCCTCGAGGAGGGCGTCTTCCTGCCGGAGGCCAACGCGGCCGACGTCGCCGAGAGGGAGCCCTGGCCGCTCGGCCGGATCCTCGACGAACTGGAGCGCGGCTTCACGGAGGCCGGGCCGGTGATCGCGGAGACCGACGGCACGCTGGACGCGGTGGCGCTGGGGGAGTGGGTCCACGCCGGAGACGTACGGGAGGCCTTCGGCGCCCCCGGCGCGTACGGCGGCGCCGGACTGGAGCTCGCGCTCCCGCTCCTGTCGGTCACGAGCCGCAGACGTGAGACACCGGCGCTCGTCGGAATCCTGCCGGGCCGCCCCGAGCCCGTCTCCCTCGGCAACAGGATCGCAGGCCGTCCCGCGGCCCGGTTCCACGGCGAGGCGTCCACCTTGATCCGTATCTACGCGGGCCGCCCGCTGGTCCGCACGCGCTACGCCCTGACGGGCGCGACGGAACAGGAACTCCTGATCTACCGCTGAGCGCGTGGCTGTCGCACGCGGCGCACATCGACTCGTCCGCGACAGGCCGGAACAGCGTTGCCTGGTCGTGTGCGCCCGTGCACTCCCGTGTCCCGGCCGGCCGCGCCGCCAGCTGCGGCCCGGTGCCGGTCGGCGTGGGTACGAGTGGCCGGGGCGCGACCTCGCGGAGCAGGTGGCGTGGGGCGTCGTCGTGTGCGGGGCGCTCGTTCGGTCCTCCTCGCCGTGCGGGAGGCGGAGGACGGGTGGTGTGCTGGTCGGGACCCCATCCCCACGCACGGGAGCAGCATCATGGCCGTCATCGTCACTGTGGAGATCCCCGGCGGTACGCAGGAGCTCTACGAGCGCACCACACAGAGGGTCACCAACGCGCCGTGGTGGCCGCCCGAGGGCTTTCTCGCCCACGCGGCGGGCCCCGACGGCTCGGGCGGCTGGCGAGTGGTCGACTTCTTCGAGTCGGCGGAGGCGTTCCAGGCTTTCGTGGACAAGGCGATGCCGATCTTCCAGGAGGAAGGTATGCCGCCGATCGTGCCGAGGATCGAACCGGCGGTGAACGTCGTGCTCAAGTAGCGGCCGGCCGGGAAACCCTCGCGGACGGGTCTCCCGAAAACCCTTTGCAGCCTGGCGCCCCGGCGGCCAGGCTGCACCGTATGACCGCAGATTTGTTCGCCGCCGACGGACGCCTGAAGGTGATCCCGCGCCGGCCCGCCCGCCGCGAGGCGCTCCTCGCGCACCTCGCCGATTCCCTCTTCGACCCCGCCCGCTCGTACACCGAGCGCGAGGTCAACGAGGCGCTGCTGACCGTCCACGAGGACTTCCCGGCCCTGCGCCGTTACCTCGTCGTCGGCGGCCACCTGACCCGTACGAAGGACGGCGCGGTCTACCGCCGACAGCAGCAGCCCGGCTCCCCCGGAGGCGCGACCCTGTCCGTCGCGTGACCGCCGCGGTGGTGGCCGGCCTGCTCGCCGGCTACGGAATCGCGATCCCGGTCGGCGCCGTCGGCGCCTACCTGGTGGCGGTCACGGCGCGCACGAACTGGCGTACGGGAGCGGGTGCGGCCCTCGGCGTCGCCGCGGCGGACGGGGTGTACGCCCTGATCGCGGTCCTCGGCGGCTCGGCGCTCGTGCCGCTTCTCGCTCCGGTCATGGCCCCGCTGCGCTGGGTCTCGGCGGTGGTCCTCGTGGGCCTCGCCGCCCGTTCCGCGTGGACGGCCCTCCGCGCCTACCGCACGCGGGACCTCGCGAGCCGGGACGACCGCGACAGCCCCCTCACCCCGTCGCGCGCCTTCCTCACGTTCCTGGGCATCACGATCCTGAACCCCATGACCGTGATCTACTTCGTGGCCCTGATCCTGGCGACGGGCCCCTCGGGTCCGGCCACCCCCCTGGACCGTACGGCCTTCGTGCTCGCGGCCCTGGTCGCCTCCGCCAGCTGGCAGCTCTTCCTGGCCACGGGCGGGGCACTGCTGGGCCGCGGCCTGACGGGCCCGAGGGGGCGGCTCGCGACGGCGCTCGTCTCGAGCGGGCTCATCGCCGGACTGGCGGTCCACCTCGTGAGCTGATCGGCTCTGCCGCGGCGGCAAGACCATCGCCGCCGCGAGCGCCGACAGGTCGGTCCGCCCGCCGAGGGTCCACTAGCGGGGCTCGGCGGGCCGGAGCCGGAGCATGGAGATCTCCGGCCGGACCTCGGCGATCGCGGCGAAGTCGTCGTCCACGTGGATCAGCGTGAGGCGATGCTGCTCGGCGGTGAGCGCGATGAGGATGTCCGTGGGTGACGGTCCCCGGTGGTGGCCGGTCCTCAGCAACTCCCGCTGGACAGCGATGATTCGCGGCCAGGGGTCTTCGAGCGCGGGCACCCAGCCGAAGGTTTGGTTCAGCATGGTGAAGAAGGGCTCATGGTCCCGATCGGCGCGCAGGCCGGGCATGAGCTCGGCTTCCACCGGGGGGCAGATGGCCACTTGTCCGCGCGCTACGTGTCCGGGCCACGGTTCGCCGATCTGGCGCCGGAGGATGCGCCAGACCGCCGAAGTGTCGGCGAGGTAGTTCACAGCCCGTTGCGCTCCCGCTCTTCGAGGACGTCGAAGTCCAGGAAGTCCTGGGCGTTGTCCCGGAGCCAGCGCAGTGCCCTCGCCCGGTCGTCGGCGCTGATGGCCGCCGCTATCGTCAGCGCGCGATTGATGGTGTCGCGCTTCGTCTTGGTTCCGAGCTGCTGCTGGGCGAAGGCCAGCATGTCGTCGTCGATGTCGACCAGCGTCTTGGACATGGAGTCTCCACGCGACAGATGTATATACGGCCTCCGTCAGTATATATCGCTGTGAGGCTACGGGTCGGTCACATCTCCCGGCCGCGGACCGCGGCCGGTTCGCCGGGCGCCCAGGATGGCGGCATGCGATTCCGCCGCCCCGCCGCCGCTCTGCTCCTCCTCGTCCTGGCCGCCGGCGGCTGCGCCGACCCCGCCGACGATCCTCGGGCGGCCGGGGCGCCCACGAGTCAGGCGTCCTGTCCTGCTCCGGAGGACGCGCGGCCCGCGGATCCGGGACCGTGCAACGCGTACGACCCGGAGGACCCGGCCGACAAGTACGCCGAGAACCACGGGTATCGGCGCGAGACGGAGCTCACCGCGGAGCAGCGCGCGGGCGCGGAGGGGGCGGCGGAGGCGCTCGCCGCCGAGCTGCGGAAGTTCGCGGGGAAGCGCGCCACGGAGGACGAGTTGCAGGCCGCTGTCGCCTCCGTGATCGGCGTTCGGGAGAACGAGGTCGAGGTACGGGGCGAGTTCGACAAGGTCCTGAAGGACGTCCTGGTCGGCGGCGGGCACGGGAAGGTGTGCGTCAACGGCCATATCGGCGAGAGCGGCGCCACCGCCGAGGTCGCCGGCCGCACGATGGACGGCACGTGCATCCCGGGCCTGGGCGGCCACTGACCACCTCTCACCTCACCGGCCCGCACCGGCTTCGGCGTGCCAGCGGCGGAACCGCATGTCACGTCCCCCATGCTGGCGGCATGAACGGTGACGACTCGGGCGGTGGGCTTCAGGCGTCGGCGCGTGGATGGATGTCGCTGCAGTTGCCGGTGCTGGGGTTCGTGGGGCTGTGCGGTGCGCTCAAGAGCGGGAACGGTACGGCCGCCCCGAGGGTCGTGGAGGCGGTCGCGGGTGTGCTCGTGCTGCTCGCCCTGGCCGTCGCCTGTCTGTCGACGTATCTGGTGGCGCGGACGGCATGGCCGCTCTTCGGTGGGCCCGGGGCGGGCGGTGCCGCGGGGGAGGCGCGGCGGCTACGGACGGGGATCGGGCTCACCTTCGCCGCCGTGGCCCTGACGGCGGCCGCCGCCACGGTCGCCTGGTGGCCGGAGCCCGAGTCGGCGGATTCCGCCGCACTCGTGGAGGTCGCGACCTCGTCGGGCACCTGGTGCGGGTCGCTGCTGCCGGGTACCGAAGGTGCGGTGCGGCTGAGCGCGGAGGGGCGGTCCGTGGACGTGCCGCTCACGGGTGTTCTCGGCGTGACGCCCGTGACGGCCTGCCGCTGAGGCCGGAGGACCGCGCAGGGGTCAGCGGCCCCCGCGCGTACGAGCGGCCGCCATCAGCGCGACCGCGGTGACCGCCATGCCCGTTCCGGCGGCCATCACCCCGCAGCGGGAGCGCCAGGACATGACCGACCAGCAGGACTGCGCCGACAGCAGGGAGCCCGTACTCAGCCAGGACCCGATCGAGGCGACGGAGGCGGCCGAGCCGACGGACCCGACGGAGAGGACCGAGCCGACCGAGCCGATCGACAGACAGGACCCCACCGAGCCGATCGACAGCACGGAGTCACGCGACCAGAGGGAGAGCGTCGACATGCCTCCATCGTAGGTTCGCGGCCGGGGCGTCACGACCGGACCGACGTCGCCCCTCGCCCCCACGGTCACGCGTGACGCCCGCCTCCGGCCGACGAGAGGGTGCCGACGGCGGCAGGACGCCGGTCACGTGGAAGCAGCCGGCGAGTCCACCCGTCGGTACGCCCGGTCCCACAGCCAGGGGTGATGTCGGGTCCGGCCCACGAGGTCGCCGCTGTGCGCCGCGGCCACGGCGCCGACGATCGGTGTGGCGAGGAGGGTGAGCAGGGTCGGCAGGTAGCCGAGGTCGGTGGCGAACGCCACGACGACCGCCTCGGGCAGGAACAGCGCGCTCGCGACGGCTCCGGCGAGCAGCCCCCGCAGCGGGGCCCGAGCGGTGAGCCGGTCGGGCGCCAGGGCGAGCGCGCCGCCGGTCGCCGCACCGAGCAGCACACCGACCGCCATCGTCCCGCCGACCGCCACGACGCCGCGCAGGATGCCCATGAGGGCGTCCCCGCGCATCCCGGTGAAGAGCCACGCGATGGCGTGCACGAGCCACAACACCCCGAAGAAGCCCGCGGGCCCCACGGCGATGCGCACCCCGAGCCGAACGCCTCGACGGACCACCTGTGCGACGTTCACATGCCCCCCAGCCTGTCGTCGCGTACCTCGGCGGGTACGCCTCACGTCAAGGTAGAGCATTCGCCGGAGGGCGGGCTCAGTCGATGTGCACGATCTGGAACGCCTCCGCCATCCGGCCCGCCGGCAGTCCGCCGGCCGTCGCGTGTTCGCTCAGCCAGTCCCGCAGCAGGCCCGCCAGGTCGTCGAAGTGGGCCGTCTGGGAGGTGTGGATGCGCAGGGCCTCGACCTTGCGGTCGAAGACCGGGGTGACGTCGACGTACTGATTGGGCGTCGGGCCGGTCATCAGCCACAGCTCGTGGACGATCCACGGCTCCAGGCCCTCCTCCTTCAGGAGGGACGCGTGCGCGAAGGGGTTGCGGGCTTCCGGGTAGATCGCGCGGAGGCAGGCGTCGCCGACCGCGCGGTGGTCGGGGTGGAGGTCGGCCACGCGCGCCCAGTTGATCTCGGGGGAGGGGATGATCGCCCGCTGCGGGCGCACCTCGCGGATGACCCGGCACAGGTCGCGGCGGAGTTCCACGCTCGGTTCCACGAAGCTGTCGGGGTAGCCGAGGAAGCGGACGTCGGCGACACCGCTCAGCTTGGCGGAGTGGACCTGTTCGGCGCGGCGCAGGTCCGCCATCGCCTGGCGCGGGAGCTGTTCGTCGTAGCCGCCGGCGCCGCCGTCCGTGACGATGCAGTACGTGACCCGGGTGCCGCGCTCGATCCACTGCATGACCGTGCCGCTGACGCAGAACTCGATGTCGTCCGGGTGTGCGGCCACCACGAGCAGGGACGCGGGGGCGGTGCGATCGGTGTGGTCGAAGTCCTCCATGAGGTCAGCCTGTTGGGGTGGCGGGGGCGTCGCAAGGCCAAGCCGTGGCGTGAACCGGACATGGCACTTACGCGCCATTCAAAAACTTGGTAGATTCAAATTATTGGTAGTCACGGGTGACGTGCTTGGAGGGTGACCGGTATGTGCAGGATCCTCGGCTCCTTCGCCGCCGGGGCGGCGGCCCGCGCGGCCCGCCCCGAGCCGGCCGAGCTCTCGGCGGTCTCGGCCCGTCAGCGGCACGGCGGCCCCGACGAGCACCAGGTGCTGAGCGGGCCCGGCTGGTCGCTGGGATGCGATCGCCTCGCCGTCACCGACCCCTGCGGCGGGCAGCAGCCCTACCGGCTGCCGCACCTGCCCGGGATCCTGGCCGTCCTCAACGGCGAGATCTACAACCACGCCTCTCTGCGCCGGCACCTCGCCGCCCGCGGACACCGCTTCCCCGACCGCTGCGACGGCACCGTGCTGCCCGCGCTGTACGCGGAGTACGGCCCCGCGTTCGCCGACCACCTCGACGGCATGTTCGCCGTCGCGGTCCTCGACCTCAGGCCCGGGTGTACTCAACTCGTCCTCGCCGTCGACGACATGGGCATGAAGCCCGTCCACTGGCACCACGATCCCGCCGACGGATCCACCCGCTTCGCCTCCGAGATCCCCGCGCTGCTCGCGTTCGAGGGCGTACGGATCGCCCCGCGCGAGGACTCCCTCGACACCGTCCTCGCCACCCGCACGTCGTTCTCCGCCCACACCGCCCTCGACGGCATCGAGGTGCTCCCGCCCGGCGCCACCGCCGTCGTACGGCCGGGATTCCGGCCGTACGTACGGCGCCGCACCCCGCACCCGGCCGCACCGGTGGGGGACACGCAGGACGTACTGCGCAGCGAGGTGCGCCGGCTCGCCCGCGCCGAGGTGCCCGTCTGCGCGATCACGAGCGGCGGCCTCGACTCCGGGCTCGTCACCGCGCTCGCCGCCGAGCACGCCCGCGAGGCCGACGCGCCGCCGCTGCACACCTTCCACCTCACCTACCGGGGCAAGTGGCCCGACTCCGAATCCGCGTACGCCCGTTCGGTCGCCCGGCGCGCCAGGACCACACACCACGAGGTCGCGCTCGACCCCGACGAGCTCCCCTCGCTCCTCACCCGCACCGTCCGTCACCTCGGCCAGCCCAACGCCGACCCCATCGCGCTCTCCACCTACGCGCTGTTCCGTGCGGTACGGGAGGCCGGCTTCACCGTGGCCCTCGCCGGGGACGGCGCGGACGAACTCTTCGGCGGGTACGACCGGATGCGCGCCGCCCTGGACGCCCCGGCGGGGCCGGACGGCGCGGACTGGGCGGGGGCGTACGCGGACGCGCTGTCGGCGGCGCCGCGGCTGCTGCGCGAGCACCTCTACACGCCGTCCTACCGGGCGTTCATCGCCGACCAGGGTTCGGCCGCCGACCGGATCGAACAGGAGCTGCGCTCGGCGGAGGCGGCCGGCGCGGACCGGATGGTGGCGATGACGGGGTTCGAGACGCGCTGGCGGCTGCCCGCGTACCACCTGCGACGCGTGGACCATCTGTCGATGGCCTGGGCGGTCGAGGCGCGGATGCCGTTCTGTCAGCCGTCGGTGGTCGCGCACGCCCGCTCGCTGGCGCCGGCGGCGCTGCGGGGGAAGCGGGCGCTGTACGAGGCCGGGGCCGACCTGCTGCCGCCGGCGGTCCTCAACCGGCCCAAGCAGCCCTTCACGCTGCCGATCGCGGCCATGCTGACCCCGGGCGGCCCGCTGCTCGACACGGTCCGCGAACTCCTCTCCCCGGCCCGCCTGGTCCTGGGTGGCAAGGTCCGTGCCGACCGCGTCCAGAAGCTCCTCGCCCGGCAGCTCGAACGGCCCTCGCAGCACGACGCGTTGGCCCTGTGGGGGCTTGCCGTGCACGAGCTGTGGTCGGACGTGGTGCAGGGCATGAGGATCCCGGTGGGTTGTGCGGCATGAGGCCGGTGCGGGTGCTGCCGGGCCGCCCCGGGGAGGCCTGAGCGGCTCCCCGGAGCCCGGTGCGCCACGCCGGAATCCGGGCGCCGCGTCCCGTGGCGCCGCGCCGCCCGTGGTGGCCGCCACCGTCGTGCGGGCGGAGGACGCGCCCGGGCCCACGCTCGTCGTGGAGCTCGGCCAACTGCCCGACGGCGCACTGGCGTTGCGCGACGAACTCGGCACGCTGCGCCGAGCCCTCGCCGGGACGCCGTACGCCCGGCTGAACAAGATCGCGCTGTACGGCTCCTCCACCCGCCCAGGCCGTGACCTCGACTACCGCTTCGTCCAGGCCCTCCCCGACGGCGGCTTCGACTTCCGCACCGGCTGCGGCCACTCCCTGCTCGCCTGTGTCGTGGCGTCCGGCCGCCGGGGACCGGTCACCGTCCATGCCGTCACGACGGGCGACCTCGTGCGCTGCACCCCCGAAACGGCCTCCGGCGCGCACTCCCTCCGCTTCCTCCGGCCGCCCGACACCCCCGGGACCCTCCCCACCGGCCGCCCCGTCGACGTCCTCGGCGGGCTGCCCGTCTCCCTCGTCCGGTACGGCAATCCGTATGCGTTCGTCGACGCCGAACACCTCGGGATCCGTACCACCGAAAGGCTGTTCAGAGCCGAAGACGCCACCCTCCGGCGGCTCCTCGCGCTGCGCGCCCACGCCGCCCGGGTGCTCGGCCACGCACCGCACTCCGCCCTGCCCAAGATCGCCGCCTTCACCGCCGGGCCCGGCGGGCTCGCCGTCCGCGCCCTCACCGTCGGCGGCTGGCACCCCCGGCTCGCGCTCACCGGCGCCGCCGCGCTCGCCGCCGCGGCCGCGCTCCCCGGTACCGTCGTACCGGCCCTGGACGGGCCCGTGCACACCCCCGGCGGGCCGGTGGCCGTCTCCGCCGACGACCACTCCGTCGCCGTCCACCGCAAGCGCGCGACCGTGCTCGACAGGGTCGAACTGCCATGGCGTATCCACGCAACGGCGTGAACGCGCACCCCTCTCACCACGCTCCGGCGCCGATTCCTCTGCCACGCTGAATTCGACCGGCAACCGGTATCCATGGGGAGAGCGGACGAGCATGAAATTCGAGAACCTGCGTGTCGTCGTGACCGGAGCGTCCCGCTATTTCGGCCGCGCGCTCGCCGTCGGATTCGCGCATCTCGGTGCCGAGGTCTATGTCTCGGCCCGCACCGTCGAGGCCGCCGAGCGGACCCGCACCGAGGTCATGGGCTCCGCCCGCGACCGTATCCACGCGTTCGGCTGCGACCTCAGCAGGCCCGCCGAGATCCGCGAGTTCGCGGCGCGGGTCGGCGAACGCACCGACCGGGTCGACCTGCTGGTGAACAACGGCGCCCGCTGGCTCGACGGCATGGACCTGGAGGCGGCCAGCGACGACCAGATCGTGGAGACGATCGAGTCGACGGCCGGCGGCACCGTCCTGATGGTCAAGCACTTCCTGCCGCTGCTGCGCGGCTCGCTGCGGCCCGACATCGTCAACATGGTGGCCGTGCGGGACGCCGAGGGCGCCTCCGCGGCGGCCGGCGCGGCCCATGAGGCGTTCTGGGCGGCGAAGAGCGCGCAGGCGGGCTTCGCCGACATTCTCTCGCGCCGCCTCCGTCCGTCCGGTGTCCGGGTCTTCTCGCTCTTCCCACCCGATTTCTCCACCTCCGATCCGCGGTTCGCGGAATGGGACGGATCGAATCCGGACGGAATGGCACCGGACGAGAAGCTGACCACCCAGGCCCTTTTCGAATGCATCGTCTATGCCGTCGAACAGCCCCGTGACTGCTTCATCCGCTCTTTCCATTTCGAACCTCGCTGAAGCTCAGGAGGTCCCATGAGCACCGTTTCTAGAGACTGAGCGGGAGTGAGTCCTGATGCCAGAACCCATGCTCAGCCGCGTGCCCCGAACGGTGTTGGGCACACTGGTCGCCCGCGTTCGCTCCGCGTCCGGGCGGCGCGCATCCTGTGCGCGGTCCGGGAACGCGGGGGCGGGGTTCCTCACGTCCAAGAGTGCCCGATGGGGCCTGGACGGTCCGATGCCCACGACGATCACTCCGGTCGTCGTGGGGCGGTGCCGTCCGTCGCCGGATCGGGTGCCCTTGGGCGCGCCTTCCGATCGCCACGGCGGCAGCGTCGTGACGAGTGGTCTTACGGGTCTTGCTGTTGAGGGGCTTCTGCCAGTGCTGGGCGCCCCATCGGCTGGTGTAGGCGGGGTCCACGGCGATGATGCTGATGCCGGTCTGGTCGGCCATCGAGGTGAGGCGGGCTCGGAGCTTGCCTGTGGGCATACCGGAGATCAGCTGCCGGAACCGTTTGCGTCGGCCGTGCTTCTCACGGGTCTTCTCCGCCCGGAAGTCCAGATCCTCGACCGCGATCGCCTTCACGCCGCAGGCCTTCGCCCAGTTCAGGAGCCGGGTGAGGGCGTGACGGACCTGGGCGTCACGGTGCTGGGCGGTGCCGGACAGATCGTAGAGGAAGCGGCGCGGGTTGCCGATGGGGTTGCCGTGGGCGTCGAGGCGCCAGGCGGCGAGGTGGTCAGCGTTGGTGTCGACACCGATCACACCGTGCGCGAGCGCAACCTCCAGCGGAACCGTGGGTGCCGCCGAGATCTGCCACGAGGCTGTCAGGTACCAGCGTCCGCGCGCCGCGTCGTATTGGATGCGATAGGCCACGGACCGGTTCGCCTCGACGCGATCAGCCCACTCAGTTCCCCGGTGGGTGAACCGCACCCGTGCTGCGAGGACGTATCGGCCATGTGGTGCGTTCGCCAGCCCGGCCAAGGGCACGGGGAGCTTGATGGACACCTCGCCGGCGGGGGTGATGCGGATGGTCTCGTTGCCGTACCGCTTCCCCGACTCCCCGTCCGCGGAGAGGAACCAGCGTTCGGCCTCCCACCGCTCCCGCCACTCGGCCTCGGTGAGCCCGGCGTGGCCAAGGTTGTGCCGGGTGTTCAGCAGACGCCTGCCGCCCCGGACTACCCGAACCCGGCCAGCCCGCCAGTCGGCGACCGCAGCCTCATGCCGGGCCTCCAGCACGGCCAGACGCCGGGACTTCGCATGCCACTCCCGCCGCGAGCGGTAGCCACCCGGAGCCTTCTTCGAACCGCGCTCACCAACCAGCAGGGACAGTCGGTGCCGGAGCGTCCGGGTCCCGGCCTCAAGAGTTTGAATGTGCGCGGCCAGGCAGCGACGGGCCAACGCCCACTGGTCATGCGACGCCTTTGTCACCGTCCCCGCCCACCGCGACGACGACACGCCCGTCAGTGCTCGCTTCCGCCCCGCCCACGACTCGGCGCAGTGCTCCAGACCGTCGGTGCAGCGCATTCTGAGATCCAGCGAGGCCAGCGCGCCCATGTGCGCGCCCAGCAGCCGCAGTACCTTCTCGTCTTCGACCGTGAGGTGCTTCAAGCGGTCGCGCACGGCGGCACCCGTAGGACCGGAGGCAACGAAGGACGCAGCGGGCACCCGCAGACCCGAAACCGCCCTCTCTCCATCCCGGCGCACCGCAACCACCCCCCACTCCAGGCCCAGAGTCCCCTCATCCCGGACTGGTCAACGAACCGCACCCGAAAAGGTCACCCGTTCCCACCCCGAACACTCAACCGCCCCACCGAAACGCGCGCTCACACCCACGCACCCGAACGCAGTAGTACGCAGAAAGGAGTCAGTCGTTGACCACCCCTGTCTGGATCACCGCGACCCCTCCGGCCACCCATGGCGAACTGCACATCGGCCATCTCGCGGGGCCGTACGTCGCCGCCGACGTCCTGTCCCGGTACCTGCGCGCCGAGGGCGAGCCCGTACGGTTCACCACCGGCACCGCCGACCACGCCAGCTCCGTCGAGGTCCGGGCGCTGCGCCACCACCGCAAGCCCGAGGAGGTCGCCGAGGGCTACCGTGCCGCGATCACCGCCGACTGGCTGCGCTCGGGCGTCGAGTTCGACCACATCGTCCGGCCGCGCCGCGACCGCGGCTACGGCCGCTGGGTGCAGGACCTCTTCAACAGCCTGTACGCGCAGGGCGTCATCGCGCCGCGCACCCGCCTCCTGCCGTACTGCGAGCCGTGCGAGCGCTGGCTGTACGGCGCGCACGTCACCGGCACCTGCCCGCACTGCGGCGCGGTCAGCGGCGGCGGGATGTGCCACGAGTGCGCCCGGCCCAACGACGGCGGCGACCTGATCGCGCCTCGGTGCTCGCTCTGCGACACCGCCGCGCTGTCCCGCCGCTGCCGCCGCCTCTACATCCCCCTCGAACCCTTCCGCGAGACCCTCGCCGACTACTGGGCCACCGCCGGCCTCCCGCCCCGGCTCGCCGCGCTGTGCGAGTCCCTGGTGGAGGACGGGCTGCCGGACATCGCCGTCGGCCACCCGGCCGAGTGGGGGCTCCAGGTGCCGGTCGAGGGCTTCCCCGACCATCGCGTCGACGGCTGCTTCGAGGCCGCCGCGATGCATCTGTTCGGCTACGACACCAAGGGCCCGCTGCCGAGCCGCGCCATCCACTTCTGCGGATTCGGGCACGCCTTCTGCCATGCCGTGCTGCTGCCGGTGATGCTCCTGGCCCAGGGCATCAAGCTGCCGCAGGACTTCTGCGTCAACGAGTCGTACGTGATCGAGGAGGGCGTCCAGGAGGGCAACGTCTGGGCGCTCGACCTGCTCACCGAGTTCGGCTCCGACACCCTGCGCCGCCATGTCCTCCAGGCCCGCCCGCTGGGCCGCCGCACGGTCTTCCACCGTGACCGGCTCGCCGCGGCCCGCCGAGAGCTGGACGAGAACTGGAACAGCTGGCTCGCGCGGCTCTTCACCTCCGTACGCGAGGAGTGCGCGGGGCTCGCCCCGGAGGCGCTGCCCGGCGGCACCGGCTGGGAGATCCTGGACCGCCGGCTGTACCGGGCCGTCGAGGACCTGCGCGAGGCGTACGGCCCCGATGCCTTCGACCCGCGGCGGGCGGTGGCCGTTCTCGACGAGGTGGTCCGCTCGGTGGCCGACTTCGGCCATGTCAACGCGCACGAGCGCTGCCGGCCCACCACGGCATGCCGTCATCTGCCCGCTCTCGCCACCCAGTTGGCGGTCGCGTCGGCGCTGTCCGCCTGGGCCCGTCCGGTGATGCCGGAGGGCGCCGACCGGCTGGCGGCCGCGCTGAAGGTCGAGCCCGGCCGGGCGATCGACGTCTCGGCCCTGACCGGGCCCCTGCCGGGCACCAGGCTCGCCCCGCCGTCCGGCCCCGTCTTCGGATTCTGATCCAGCCCCCAGCCCCCAGCCCCCGACCCCGTCCGACCACCCCCATCCCCAGCCGATCCACCCCCACCGCCGCGTGGTCGTGCGCGACGCAACGCAGGGACACGTGGCCCGCCCTCACAGGAGCCCCACGTGTCTCTGCGCGTCGCCATGCTCAGCGTCCACACCTCCCCGCTCCACCAGCCAGGAACCGGGGACGCCGGTGGGATGAACGTCTACATGGTCGAACTCTCCCGGGCCCTCGCCGAACAGGGCGCCGAGGTCGATCTGTTCACCCGTTGCCGGGGCGAGGACCACTCCCCGCTCGTCGATCTCGCGCCGGGCGTGCGGGTCCGTCATCTGCACGCGGGCCCGTGCCGGGCGCTCCCCAAAGAAGCTCTGCCGGGTCTTGTCGTGCCGTTCTCCCTGGCCCTGCTCAAGGAGGACCGGCGCTACGACCTGATCCACTCCCACTACTGGCTCTCCGGGCAGGCCGGCCGGATCGCCTCCGCGGGCTGGCGGATACCGCTGGTCCACACCGCGCACACGCTGGCCCGGGTGAAGAACGCGGCCCTCGCGGAGGGCGACACCCCCGAGCCCGAGCTCCGGATCCGCGGCGAGCACCAGGTGATCGACTCCGCCGACCGGTTGATCGCCAACACGGTCGACGAGGCCGAGGCGCTGGGCGCGCTGTACGGGGCTTCGGCGCCGCGCACCGAGGTGGTGCGGCCGGGGGTCGATCTGCGGACGTTCCGCCCGGGCGCGGGGCGCGCGGCCGCCAGGGCCCGGCTCGGGCTGCCGGCCGATGCCTTCATCCCCCTGTACGCGGGCCGCATCCAGCCCCTCAAGGGTCCCGATGTGCTCGTTCGGGCGGTGGCGGAGCTGCTGCTGATGGCGCCCGATCTGCGTCGCCGGCTGCTCGTCCCGGTCGTCGGAGGTCATTCCGGGGCGAGCAGGGAGGGCTCGGTGTGGCAGCTGGCGCGCGAGCTGGGGGTCACCGATGTGCTGCGGCCCTGCCCTCCCGTACCGCAGTCACGCCTTGCGGACTGGTACCGGGCGGCGGATGTTCTCGTGGTGCCGTCGCGCAGCGAGTCCTTCGGTCTGGTGGCCCTGGAGGCGCAGGCCTGTGGGACGCCGGTGCT
The DNA here is from genome assembly GCF_042264065.1 of Streptomyces sp. NPDC056222. Taxonomy (NCBI): domain Bacteria; kingdom Bacillati; phylum Actinomycetota; class Actinomycetes; order Kitasatosporales; family Streptomycetaceae; genus Streptomyces; species Streptomyces sp. NPDC056222. The sequence continues at coordinate 40,638 of NZ_JBHJTL010000074.1, forward strand.
CGCGGCCGCGGTGGGCGGGCTGCCGACGGCGGTGTGGGACGGGGTGACGGGGCTGCTCGTCCGGGGACACGACCCGGTGGAGTACGCCCGTCGGCTGCTGTGGCTCGCGACGCATCCGAAGGCGCGGGAGTCGATGGGGGAGGCGGCGGTCCGTCATGCCCGGGGGATGAGCTGGCGTGGATCCGCCGCCCGGACGATCGGGGTGTACGAGACCGCGATGAGTGGGGCAGGAGCGGCGGCACGCCCCTGCCCCGGCGGCCTCCCTCTCCTGGAGGAACGAGAAGGCCGCAGGACCAGCCTAGCATCTCTTTTGGTCTGACCAAAGATATGCAACGCTCCGGATCCGTCAATTCCGTGGCTCTGTAACCGGATTGGCGGAATGACGCATCCACGCCATGGCGGATCCACGCATGGAGAAACTCTGGATCCGTATCCCGGGGCGGGCCAATATGGAGATGTCTTCAGGGAGCGCCCGGCGGCACGGGCCCCCGAAGTCGGAATTCCCATTCCAACTCCTGGAGGAATCATGTCTGCTGTGCGTATCCCGGCCGTCCGCAGGACCGTCCGCCAGTTCGTCGTCGCGATGGTGGCGTGTGCGGCCGTCGCGGGTGGCGCCGCGCTGGCTGCCGCCCCCGGCGCCACCTCGGCCTCGACCTCGCAGCAGGCCGGTGCGGAGAACGACTGGCCGAAGGCGCCGAGCCCGTCCCCGGTCGCGCCCACCAACTGATGTGACATCACGCTGAATTCAGCTGGGGAGTCAGCGGTAATCAGCTGGAATAGGGAAAGCCCCGCGGTCGCCGTAACGGCGAACCCGGGGGATATGCGGTACCCGTCCACACCGGGAGCGGAGTTTCGATTAAGTGGATCCAGCCGAGGCGTACC